>NZ_JAYMZS010000095.1:0-38193 GCF_035828755.1 Amycolatopsis sp. H20-H5
GACGACGCCGACCAGGTCGGGCACCGGGGGGTCACCGGGCCGCGTGTGGAAGTACGCGGCCGCGGCCGCGCCGGCGTACACGGACCGCAGTCCGGAATGGACGTACGGCGTGGCGTTGCCCGCGACGCCGGTGCCGGTGCCGGACTGGGCGAGCAGGTAGTCCTTGGCGAACGCGGCCGCGGCCGGGGACCGGTCGGTGAGCCACAGCAGCATCGCGTCGTCGTCGGCCGACAGCGCGACGAGGTCGGTGGCGCCTGGCCGCGCGGCCCGCCAGGCGGCGTTGAGGCCGTCGAGGAGCTTGCCGTCGTCGATCCGGTTCAGCTCGGCGGGGTCGACGGGGGACTGGCCGTGTTTCGCGGACAGGATCACCGTGGTGTTCCGGTCGAGGTGGCGCCGCTTCAGCTCGGCGGTGAACGCGCCGATCTGCTGGTCGACGAAGTCCAGTGCCGAGCTCAGCACGGGCCCGGGGGCGTGCCCGCCGGGCAGGTAGCCGCCGGGCCGCCCGCCGGACAGGGGCAGCTTCTCCGCCGTCGAGACCGACTGGAAGTTCAGGCCCAGCACCGCGGGCGTGCCGGTCTTCGAGCCGCCGCCGTGGTCGTGGCCGTCGATCTCGTTGAGCACCGCGTGCGCCTTGTAGGCGTCATAGCGCTGGGTGGCCGCGTTGTCGGTCGTCCAGTCCGTCGAGCCGGGCGCCAGGCTGTTGATCTCCGGGGTGAACAGATCGTCCACGCCGGTCCCGGACGGCCCGTTGAGCATCTCGTACGCGGGATGCTTGTCCGACCAGGCGGTGCGCAGCCCGGCCCGGTGCGCGACCTCGAACACGGTGTTGACCCGCAGATATTGGTGCGGGTAAACGGGTTCGCAGGTCCGGGGGTCGACGGGCAGCCGCGCGGGATCGATCAGCGTGGCGGGCTTGCCCGTCATCGCCAGCACGCCGTCGGGCAGGCCGGGCAGGCCCTGACCGGCGTCGACGCTGTCCTTGTTCCGGTCGAGATCCTCGGTGTAGTCCACCAGCGCGCCGCCGGGCTTGCCGGTGCACGCCTTCGTCCCGGCGGGCAGCAGCGCGTGGTTGTAGGTCGCGTCGTAGTACACGCCGGTCGTCGCCGGGTTCCCGCCGGTGACCTGGGCCATCAGGCCGGGGAACGAATCGGACGGCACGGGGGTGCGGGCGTGGGTGTACTCCGTCCCGTGCGCCACGAGCGCGGCCAGCGCCGAGCGGGGATGCGTGGCGGTGTACCAGGCCAGGTCCGACTGGTGCAGGCCGTCGACGGAGATCAGCAGCACGTGGCCGGGCCCGCCGGTGGCCGTCGCCGCCGGCGCGGTGGCCAGCAGGCCTCCGGTGACCAGCAGCGCGACTACGCGCGATCGTTTTCTCGGCACGAATTCTCCTTCTCGGGTTCGCGCCCGCGGCCCGGGCGCCGGATGCATTCCAGGCTCCGGAAACGGCCGGAATCAGACGTCGGCGCGAATTCCTGATGAACGGGCCGGCGCAGACGCCGCAAGACGCCCACTTCGGACGAGCCGGGCATCGTCGAGGTGAGCGGAAGGCAAGCGCATCAGCTTGTTCCGGCAAAGCGGCGTGCCGGCAAATGCGGGGAAAATTTCGAACCAGCACCGCGTCGAATACCTTCGGTCCGGTTTGTGGGGGAATGGTCCACGGTTATCCACCCGATTGCTTTTTGTTGTCTTCGCGTATACCGGTTACGGGCTACATTCAGCCCGTGACTTGTGTGCTCCACGAAATCCTCGCCCCGGATCTGGGCCCTTCCGTTTCCCCTGACCGCGGCAGCGTGAGCCCGGCGGCCGGTCGGCGCGTGGTGATCGTGTCGGCCAGGGTGGGCGCCGGTCATGACGGCGCGGCGAGCGAGCTCGCCCGGCGGTTGCGGGAGCGGCAGCTGCTGGTCGACCGGTTCGACTTCCTTGATCTGCTGCCGGGCAGGCTCGGGCGGCTGCTCTGCGACGGGTATCACCGCCAGCTGGAGGTCGCGCCGCGAAGCTGGGACTGGCTGCTTTCGGCGCTCGGCCACGCTCCGCTCTCCGGTGCCGCGCGCCTCTTCGCGACCTCGGCCGCCCGCAACCTCGCCGAGGTCCTCGCCGCGGACCCCGCTGACGACAATGTGTTGGCGGTGTCGACCTACCCGTTGGCGAGTCACGCTCTCGCGCAGCTCAAACGCCGCGGCCTGCTGACCGCGCCGCTGGCGGTCTACCTCACCGACCCGTCCGTGCACCCGCTTTGCGTCACCCGCCACGCGGACCTGACCGTGGCCCCCAACCAGATCGCCGCCCGCCAGGCCCGCCGCCTCGGCGCCGGGGAGACCTTGGTCGCGAAGCCGGTCGTCGATCCCGGGTTCCGGCCGCTGCTCACCGCCGCCGAACGCGGTCACCTGCGCGCGAAGTTCGGCCTGCCCCAGCGCGAACGCCTGGCGCTGGTGCTGTCCGGATCATGGGGTGTCGGGCAGGTCGAGGAGACCGTCGCCGACATCGTGGCGTCCGGGCAGGCTCGGCCGGTGGTTGTCTGCGGGCGTAACGAGAGCCTGCGGGAACGCTTGCGGCGGGCCGGGATCGCCGATGTCTTCGGCTGGGTCGACGTGATGCCGGAGCTCATGCGCGCGTGCGATGTCGTGGTGCAGAACGCGGGCGGCCTCGCGACGTCGGAAGCGCTGGAGACCGGGTTGCCGGTGCTGACCTACCGGTGCCTGCCGGGGCACGGCCGGGCCAACGCCGCCGTGCTGGCCGCGGACGGCACGGTGCCCTGGGTGAAGGCGGCCGCCGACCTGCCCCGGGCTCTCGCCGCCGCGCTGCGGGTGGAGCAGTCTGACGCTCCGGTCGTGGCCGCCGGGTGATCTCCCGGACCCTCGCCACCGCCGCGGCGGCGGCCGGACTCGCCCACGTCGCGCCTTCGGCCGCCTTCTTGACCCCGCTGCGCACGAGATTCCTGCCGGGCTTGGCGGGATTGGGCGACCCGGATCACGTGGCGCTCACCTTCGACGACGGCCCGCATCCCCGCTCGACCCCGTTGTTCCTGCGGGCACTGGACGATCTGGGCGTCCGCGCGACGTTCTTCGTGCTCGGCCGCGAACTCGACCGGGCTCCGGGGCTCGGCCGCGAAATCGTCGCCGCCGGGCACGAAATCGCCCTGCACGGCTGGGATCATCGCTGCCTGCTCAGGCGCGGCCCGCTGGCCGTCCATGAGGAGTTCGCCCGCGCGATCGACCTGATCGAGCGGACCACGGGTACCCGGCCGTGCTGGGTGCGGGCGCCCTACGGGGTGTTCAGCGCGTCTTCGCTCGTGTCCGCGAAGCTTCTCGGCGTGACACCCGTGCTTTGGAGCTGCTGGGGATTCGACTGGACCGCGCGGGCGACCCCCGCCACGGTCTTCCGCACCGTCCATCGTGGACTGCGCGGCGGGGGAACCGTCCTGTTGCACGATTCCGACGTCGAAGCCGTCCCCGGGTCCTGGAAGTCCGCGCTGGGCGCGCTTCCCTTACTGGCGGCAGCGTGCCGGGAGCGGGGCCTGCGGCTCGGGCCGCTCGCCGAGCACCGGACGGTCAAGCGGTGAGCGCCGACGACGGCACCGCCGCCCCTGTCACCGCGTGGTAGAGGTCTTCGAACCGGGCCAGCGTCCGGTCGATGTCGTGTGCGGCCACCATCCGGCGGCTCGCGCGGCCCATCTCCGCGCGGGTTTCCTCGTCTCGCAGGACATCCGTGAGGCAGGCGGCGAGCTGCCGGAAGTCGCCAGGCGGGTAGAGGCGCCCGTTGACCCCGGGGTCGACCAGATGCGGCAGGGCCATCGCGTCGGCCGCGACGATCGGCCGTCCGGCCGCCATCGCCTCCAGCGTGGCGAGGCTCTGCAGCTCCGCGGTCCCTGGCATGCAGAACACGTCGCACAGCTGGTAGGCGCGCACCAGGGCCTCGTCGGAGACGAAGCCGTGGAACTGGACGCGGTCACGCACCCCCAGGCTGTTCGCGAGTGAGACCAGCCGCGCACGGCAAGCTCCGTCGCCGATGATTTCCGCACGGACACCGGACAGGAGCGCGACCGCGCGCAGGAGATCGTCGACGTTCTTCTCCGTGTCCAACCGGCCGACGAACAGCACGGACCTGTCCGTGTAGCAGCCATCGGGGCGCGGTGAGGCGTAGTGCTCGACGTCGATGCCACAGGACACGGCCTGGGCGGGCACCGGCAGTCCGTTGGCTTCGAGCAGTTCGACGGCACGCTGGGTGGGGGCGGTGACGACGTCGGCACGTTCGTAGATCCGGACCAGGTCACGCCACGCCCACCGGGTCAGCGGGCCGCGCAGGACGTGGGGGAGCGGGACGTAGCCGAGGAGGTTCTCCGGCATGAAGTGGTTGGTGGCCACCGTCGCGATCCCGCGTTCGCGGGCGCCGGCGAGTACCGCGCGGCCGATCGAGAAGTGGGACTGGACGTGGACGAGGTCGGGCTGGACGAGGTCGAGCAGCGACGGCACCGAACGGGTGGCCTGACGCGGGGTGCACACGCGGAACGTCGGGTGGAACGGCGTGCCGCGCGACGGGATCCGGTGCACGGTGATCCCGCCGGTGGACTCCGTGGTGGCGTGCGCGGTGTTCGCCGGGCAGACGACGTGGACCGGGTGCCCGCGATCGGCCAGCCCGTGGGCGAGGCGACCGGCGAAATGCGCGGCGCCGTTGATGTCCGGCGGAAAGGTGTCGGCGCTGATGAGGATCTTCAGCCCGGAACCGGGCGAGGTGGATGGCCGCACGGGCTGCTCCTGGTGATCTCGGTGATCGGGGACGGAACGGGCCAGAGCGAGTACTCCGGCGACGGCCACGAGGGCCAGAAAACCTTGGGTGGCGACCGCGAACGGGCTGACCTGCGTGGACTCGCCGAACACGCCGAGCCCGATGCCGACGGCGGTCAGCGGGTCGAGCACGGTGGTGGCCCCGACGACCACACCGGCGGGCCCCGCCGCGTAGGCCTGGTGCAGCAGCCAGCCGCCGATCAGCATGAGCAGCATCGCTTCGGCGGCGAGAGTCAGCCCGTTCGTGGTGAACCCGTTGGCCAGCAACACTTGGCTGGCCTCCCTGATCAAGGCGGAGCCGGTGCCGAAGAACACGGCGGCCGCCGAAGCGAGGACCAGGCAGCGGAGGCGTCCGTGCGCGGTCAGCCCGGCCGCTGCCAGCACCAGGCCGCCGACGGCGACGAGCTGGGCGGGTCCGGCGCCGTTGGTGGTGGTGACGGGCGGCGATCCGGCCGTCGCGGCGACGATCAGCAGTCCGCCGCCCAGCACCAGAACCACCGAGGCGGCGAACAACGGCCCGCTCGTGCGGTGCTGGGCGTAGTCGCTCACGGGATCGGTCAGCGGATCCACCGCTGTCGTCGCGCCGAAGGTCAGGTAGACGATCGCCGCCTGCGCCTGGCACACCAGGAACACGCCCAGCACCGCGAGCAGCCCGGCCCGCGACCGGGCACGGCGGCCCGGCGCGGGAAGGGGGCGAAGCGTGGTCGTCACACCACGGACGATGGCCGCCCACCGTGAGAATCCGATGAAGATCCTCGGGAGTTTCGCTAAGAATCCTCCGGCGCCGACGGCAGTGTCAGCGATACCTCGGCACCACCGGCCTCGGTGCGGCGCGCGGCCACGGAGCCTCCGTGCAGGGTCACGATCTGGTGGACGATGGCGAGGCCGAGCCCGGAGCCGGGCAGGGCCCTGGCCGTTTCAGCCCGGTAGAACCGTTCGAACACGTGCGGCAGGTCCTCGTCCGCGATGCCCGGCCCGTCGTCGGCCACGGAGAGCCCTGTTTCGCCGTCGCCGCCGGTCATGACGACCCGGACCACGCCGTCCGCCGGACTCCATTTCGCGGCGTTGTCCAGCAGGTTCAGCACCGCGCGTTCCAGTGACACCGGCCTGCCGAGCACTTCGCCGTCTGCCCGCGTCAGCTTGAAACGGACGTGCGGGGCCCGCGGTCGCGCCCGCTCGACGGCCGAACCGACCACATCGGCGAGGTCCAGCCGTTCGAGTGGTTCGGGCGCGGTGTCCTCTTTGGCCAGTTCCACCAGCTCACCGATCAAAGTGGACAGTTCAGCGGTCTGGACGCCTAGGTCGTGGAGCAACCTTTCCCGGTCTTCGGCGGGGAGCACCTTCACCGGATCGGTCTGGTTCCCGGCGTGGATGAGCAGCTCGACATTGGTGCGCAGGCTGGTCAGTGGTGTCCGCAGCTCGTGCCCGGCGTCCTCGACCAGGCGGCGCTGGGCGGCCTTGGACTCGGCGAGCGCGCCCAGCATCGAGTTGAACGCGTCGGCCAGCCGCGCGATCTCGCCGCGACCGCCTGCCGGGATCGCGGCGGTGAGGTCCTGGGTGCGCGCGACCTGTTCGGCGCCCGCGGTGAGCACGTCGACCGGCCGCAACGCCGCCCTGGCCACCAGGCGCCCGATCACCGCCGCGATCGCGACCCCGACGAGCCCGATCAGGATGTGCAGCAAACCCAGCTCCGCCAGGGTGTTCTCGACGCCTTCGGAGTCGCGGGCCACCTGGGCGGCGCCGTCCGGGCGCTGCACCGTCCACACGCGATAGCGGTCGGGGCCGATCCGCACCACGCTGTCGTCCTCGGCCCGTTCCCCGGCGGCGACCTGCTGGGCCAGGGGGGTGACCGGGATCGAGAGCAGGCCACCCGCCGCCCCGGCCGGGGCGCCCGAGCGGTCGACGAACTGGATGACCAGGCCGGGGGAGCGATCCGGTTCGGTCCCGGGGTTGCGCCGGTCCGCCCCGCTCAGGGTGGTGAGCGCGTCGGCGGGGGAGGACGCCTTCGCCGCCAGCTGTGCGTAGGAGTGCAACTGGTCGTTGAACTGCTGGTAGAGCTTGGCGCGCACCAGGGTCCAGGAGGTGATCGACACCCCGATCACCGCGACCGCGACCGCGGTGGCCGCCATCAGGGTCAGCCGGGTCCGCAGGGAGAGCTCGCGCCACCGGTGCCCGCGCAGCCACCGGCCTGCCCGGCCCGTCACAGCGGGTCCTCGCGCAGCACGTAGCCGACACCGCGGACGGTGTGCAGCAGCCGTGGTTCGCCTTCGGCCTCCAGCTTGCGCCGCAGGTAGCTCACGTACACGTCGAGCCCGTTCGAGGCCGCGCCGAAGTCGTAACCCCAGACCTGCTCGAACATCATCGCCCGGCTCAGCACCCGCCGCGGATTGCGCAGGAAGCTCTCCAGCATGGCGAACTCGGTCCTGGTCAACCTGATCGGGCGAGGCCCGCGGGTCACCTCCCGGGTGGCCGAGTCGAGGACGACGTCGGCGAAGGAAAGCCGGTCGCCGTTGACCTCCGGAGCACTCGCGGTACCCGAGGCGTACTCGGTGCGCCGCAGCAGCGCGCGCACCCTGGCCAGCAGCTCCTGCAGCGCGAACGGCTTGACCAGGTAGTCGTCGGCGCCGGCGTCCAGGCCGGCCACCCGGTCGGCGACGTCGCTGCGCGCGGTCAGCATGAGGACCGGGACGAAGTTGCCCTCGGCCCGCAGCACCCGGCAGCTGTCGAGGCCGCCGAGGACCGGCATCATCATGTCGAGGATCACCCCGTCGGGTTTCTCCGCCCGGATGAGATCCAGTGCCCGCGCGCCGTCGGACGCCTCCGAAACCTGGTAGCCCTCGAAGCGCAGAGTCCGCGAAAGTGAGTCGCGGACGGCGGCTTCGTCGTCGACGATCACGATGTGCATGGCGGTCCTCCGGGTTCGGTCGCCCCGAGCGTAGCCACATTCTGCCCGCTCACGCGCGGCCGGCGGGTTCCTTGCCACGCTGGAGGGCGACTGACCGGGGAACCGGCGGGAGTACGGAACCTCCGTTTCCGCACTCCCGGTGATGTCCTCAACAGACAGTCCATTGTGTACGTTTGTTCGCTCGCAAGCAGGTTCGGATGAAGCCGGACCTACGACCGAACACGCCTGCCGCCGGTGTTACCTGCTCGCCCGGCGCCCGCTCACCGCGTAGTCGACGTAGCCCTCGGCCTCGCCGGTGTAGTACGTGGCCGGGTCGCCCGCCGCTGGTTCGCGGCCCAGCGCGAAGCGGGTGACGAGGTCGGGGTTGGCGATGAAGTGCGCGGCGAACGACACGGCGTCGGCGATCCCCGCCTCGATGATCGCGTTCCCGGACTCGCGGCCGAAGCCGTTGTTCGCGATCAGGGGGCCGTCGAACAGCTGCCGGTAGCGGGCGATCGCGTCAAGGTCGGGCCCGTCGGCCCCCGCGACGGGGTCTCGTCCGCGCAGGTGCAGGTATGCCAGCGGGTGGTCGTTGAGTTTCGTCACGAGCTCGTCGTAGCCGTCGAGCGTCGCCTCGTCGGGGCGGAACACCTCACCCGCGGTCCAGTAGGGCGACAGGCGGACGCCGACACGCCGTGCTCCCCAGACCTCCGCGAGCTCGTCGACGACCTCGAGCAGCAGCCGCTGCCGCCCGGCGCGGCCGGAGCCGTACGCGTCGGTGCGCTGGTTCAGCCGCGGGTTGAGGAACTGCGCGATCAGGTAGGACCCGAGGGCGTTGAGCTCGACGCCGTCGAACCCGGCGCGCCGGGCGTTCTCCGCGGCGGCCCGGTAGTCCGCGATCGTGGTCCGGATGTCCGCGAGGGTCATTTCCCGGGGCGTGACGGTCTGCCGGGGCCCGGCCGAGGTGAAGGACATCTCGTGCGGGTCGACCGCCGACGGCCCGGCGGGCAGCCTGCCGCCGTGGTGATCGGGGTGGGAGGCGGCACCGGTGTGCCAGAGCTGCAGCACGATCCGGCCGCCGAGCGTGTGCACGACGTCGGTGACCCGCCGCCACGCCGTGACCTGCTGCTCGCTGTGGATGCCGGGGACGTTGACGAAGCCGACCGCCTCCGGGCTGATCCAGGTCCCTTCGGTGATGATCAGCCCGGAACTCGCCCGCTGGCCGTAGTACTCGACGTGCAGGTCGGTCGGCGCCAGTGCCTGGTTGGCCGCGCGAGCCCGCGTGATCGGGGCCATCACCACGCGGTTGGGCAGCGCGAAGTCCCCGAGGTCCACCCGCCGCAGCAGGGGCTGCGTGAGCGTCGGCCCGTCCTGTTCGCGGGCCTGCTGGGTCGGTGCGTCGATCATCCGGTTTGCTCCCTGTCACCTCGGTCGGGTTGCCTACGTCATGAAGGTGACGGCGCACGAAACGGAAAGGTGACCGATGGACGAGCACGACGGGCTGGCGGCGCGCTTCGAGACGCAGCGGGGCCAGCTGCGGGCGGTCGCCTACCGGATGCTGGGCTCGGTGGCCGAAGCCGACGACGCCGTCCAGGAGGCCTGGCTGCGGCTGAGCCGGGCCGACGTCAGCGGCGTCGGGAACCTGGCGGCCTGGCTCCGGACGGTCGTGTCCCGCGTGTGCCTCGACCACCTGCGTTCCCGCAGGTCACGATGGGAGGACCCGGTCGGGGAGGTGCCCGACCGGAGCTGGGACGACGCCAGGGGGAGCGATCCCGAGCTCGAGGCGGTGCTGGTCGACTCGGTCGGTCGCGCGCTGCTCGTGGTGCTCGACTCGCTGGTCCCCGCCGAGCGGGTCGCCTTCGTGCTCCACGACCTGTTCGCCGTGCCGTTCGAGGACATCGCGGCCGTCCTGGAACGTTCGCCGGTCGCCACCAAGAAGCTCGCCAGCCGCGCCCGGCACAAGGTGCGGGGCACCGTCGCGGTGCCCGCCGCGGAACTGGCCCGGCACCGGCACGTCGTCGACGCCTTCCTCGACGCGTCACGCGGTGGCGACCTCGACGCGCTACTCGACGTCCTGGCCCCCGACGTCGTCCGCCGGGCCGACCGCGCCGCCCTGCCACCGGAGGTGGCGACCGTGGTCCGCGGTGCGCGAGTCGTGGCGGAGGAAACCCTCGTGTTCGGCCGGAAGGCGCGGTTCGCGCAAGCGGCACTGGTGAACGGGGCCGTGGGGGTAGTCGTGGCCCCGCACGGACGGCTGCTCACGGTCCTCACTCTCACCGTCGAGGGCGACCGGATCACCGGGTACGAGGTGATCGCCGACCCGGCGCGCCTGCGACGGCTCGACCTGGCGGTCCTCGGCGAGCCCGAGGCGGCTACGGCGAACGGGTGAGGGCGCTGTCGAGGTGGGCGTGGATCGGGACCCAGCGGTCGAGGCCCGTGAGCGTGATGGCCCTGGTCACAGCGCGGGCCTCCGCGACGACCCTGGTCGCCGCGACGGCGGGGTTCTGACTGGCGGACGCGATGACCTGCAGGCCCGCCGAGCTCAGGAACGTCACGCCGGTGAGGTCGAGTACCAGCAGCCGCGGGGTGCTGCTCGCGGCGTCGGCGACGACCTCCGCCCATTCGGGTGCGGTGAGCAGGTCGATCTCACCGGCGGCGGTGACGATGGCGACCTCGTCCTGCCACCGCAGCGAAAGGTCCAGTTCGGCTCCGTCGAGGCTCCCGCGGTTCACGGCGGCGCGCTCCTTCCCCGGTGAGTACGGCTTCGGCAAACGGCGTCAGCGCCGTCCTGTGGTGAGGACACCGCGCGGCGCGGATTCGTCACGCCTGACTGCTCACCGGATCGGGTGACAACTGTCACGAACCTGCGGAAGTGGCTGCTCAGCCGGGCCTGAACGGGCAAGACTTCAGGAGGTTCTCAGTACTCTCATGGGCGGTTCACAGCCGGACGGTCAAGTCTGGCATGGTGAACCTCGCCGATGCTGACACCGAAACAGGACCCCGCGCCGGGGCGACCCTGCCCGGGTTTGCGAGCGGGCAGCCGGTGATCCCCGTTTCGGAGGCAGCGCGGTGAGCATCGCGGAGGCCACTCTCGAAGCACCGGTTCGCACGGCGGCACCGGCCGCCAAAGCACCGTACCTGCACCAGATCGACTTCTTCCGGCTGCTCACGTTCGCCTGCGTGATCCTGATCCACGTCGTGGGCGCGACCAACTACCCGCAGGACGTGACGGCCAACGCCGTCGAGGCGCCGCTGCACTTCACCAGAGAAGCCTTCTTCGCACTGACCGGTTTCGTGCTGGTGTACCAATACCGTGGCCGGTCCCTGCGCGCCGGCGACTTCTGGAGACGCCGGTTGCCGCTCGTCGCCATCCCGTATTTCGCCTGGTCCGTGTTCTTCTGGGCGTACTCGCTGGCGACCGAGGACGAACCGGTGGGCTCGGCGGGTTCGGCGCTGCTCAAGCTGCTGACCGAGCTCATCGAGGGCGACGCCTGGTACCACCTGTACTTCCTGCTGGTGACGATGCAGGTGTACCTGCTGTTCCCGCTGCTGATGAAGCTCCTGCGCGCCACCGCGGGCCGTCACCGCTGGCTGCTGCTGGCCAGCGGCGCGCTGCAGGTCGCGGTGGTGCTGTTCATGACCTACCCGCCCGGAGGCGTCAGCTACGAGACGATCACCCACCTGTTCGCCACGGTCGTGCCGTACCAGTTCTACGCGCTGCTCGGCGCCGTGGTCGCCATGCACTTCGAGGCCGTGCACGCGTGGATCGGCCGTTACCGGCTGCTCATCGCCGCCGCGCTGGTCACCGTCGGCGTCGTGGTCGAGCTGGTGTACTTCGGCAAGGTCGGGAACGGGGACTGGCCGCAGGTGGCCGCGGACCCGTTCCAGCCGTACCTGATCCCGTGGTTCCTGATCGTCATCGCCGCGCTCTACGCGGTCAGCACCTGGTGGGCCGCGCGCCGCCGGGACCACCACTTCGGCGCCCGGTTCGTCGCCGCCGCGGCCAACCGCTCGTTCAGCATCTTCCTGGTGCACCCGCTCGCGCTGGCACTGCTGGGGCCCGCGATTGGACCAGTGGCCGACCGGCTCGGCGCCCCGTGGACCTCGCTGGTGATCTACCTGGCCACCATCACCGGCACGGTGCTGATCGTGGAGCTGCTGCGCCGCCTGCCCTGCAGCCGCGCCCTGACCGGACGGCCCCGGCTCCGCCCCGCCCTCCCGCGCCGCCGCCAACCCGCCCTCGCCGAACAGGCCTAGCCCAACTCGTCCGCCCAGAAGTCCCTGAAGGCCACCATGACGGCGTTATACGCCGTCATGGTGGCCTTCAGGGGCACCGGGGCGACTCGGCGGCGTCCGGTTGATCCGGAAACGGCCGCGTGGTAAGCCTGGCGACCTACGTCGACTGGGTGGGAGTTTGCCGATGAGCGTTCGAACGCGGCGATGGGCTTTGGGGTGTGCGGCACTGGTGCTGGTGGGGCTGCCCGGGGCGGCGGCCGCCGACAACTCCGGTGGTGGTGGGCTGGGGCAGGACCTCGACACCCTGCTGTCGAACCCGGCACTGGCCGGGGCGCAGACCGGTTTGGTGGTGCGCGACGCCGACACGGGCGCGGTGCTGTACTCCCGCCACCCCGAAAGCCTGCTGCAACCGGCGTCCAACACGAAGCTGCTCACGTCGGCCGCCGCGCTGGACGTGCTGGGGCCGGACTACCGGTTCGCGACCACGGTGTCCGGCGACGGCAAGCGGGCGGGCTCGGTGCTGGCGGGCGATCTGTTCCTCAAGGGCACCGGCGACCCGACCCTGCTGGCGAAGGACTACCAGGCGCTGGCGGCTCAGGTCGCCGCGAGCGGGGTGAAGACGGTCGTCGGCCAGCTCGTCGCCGACGACACGTGGTTCGACTCGGTGCGTCTCGGCGTCGGCTGGGCGTGGGACGACGAGCCGTACTCCTACAACGCGCAGATCTCGGCATTGAGCGTCTCGCCGGACACCGACTACGACGCCGGATCGGTCATCGTGCGGGTCGCGCCCGGCCAGGCCGGGCGTCCCGCCGCGGTCACCGTGGACCCGCCGAGCGACTACCTCAAGGTCGTCAACACCGCCGTCACCGGATCGGCGGGCTCCGCTTCGTCGGTGGTCGTGGACCGGGAGCACGGCACCAACACCATCACCGTGGCGGGCTCGATCCCGGCCGGTGGAGCCACCGACAACGAGTACATGGCGGTGTGGAACCCGACCGGGTTCGCCGCGTCGGTGTTCCGCAAAGCGCTGGCCGACAACGGGGTCCGCGTGCTTGGCTCGACCGCGTACCGGGCCACGCCGGGCTCGGCGGCCCCGCTCGCGCGGCGTGAGTCCATCCCGCTGAGTGGGCTGCTCGTGCCGTTCCTCAAGCTCAGCAACAACATGCACGCCGAGATCCTGACCAAGGCCGCCGGTCGCCAGGTGTCCGGCCATGGCAGCTGGGACGCCGGTCTGCGGGCGCTGGACGCGAAGCTGGCAGGCCTCGGCGTCGACCCCGCCGCGTTCCGCACGGTGGACGGCTCCGGACTGTCCAGAATGGACTCCGTGACGACCGACCAGTTCGCGAAGCTGCTGGTGGCCGCGAAGTCCCGCTCGTGGTTTCCGGCCTGGTACAACGCGCTGCCGGTGGCGGGCAACCCGGATCGGCTGGTCGGCGGGACGCTGCGCGCCCGGATGGCTGGCACCGCGGCGGCGAACAACGTGCACGCCAAGACCGGCTCGCTCACCGGCGTCAGCGGGCTGTCCGGGTACGTCACCGCGGCGAACGGCGAGAAGCTGGTGTTCTCCTTGCTGGAGAACAACTACCTCGGCGGTACGCCGAAGAGCGTCGAGGACGCGGTGGCGGTCCGCCTGGCCACCTACACCGGGGCGGGCGACAAGTCCCAGCCCGGCCTCAGCCCGCGGACGGCGCGAGTCGCCCCAGCCGACACCCGCCGGGACGCGCTCGAATGCTCCTGGGTCCACGCCTGTTAGGAACCGGCCCCGGCCCGCGCCGTGCGGCGGCGCAGGCCGGGCGCGGCCGTGTTCCGCACGAACGGGCAGTCGCGTAACCGTTCCGCGCCACCGAGTTCCAGCCGGAGGTCGACGCCATCGGCCATCCGGTACGGGCGGGTGGCCACGACCGTGCCGAGCAACCGGCGCAGGCGGGACACCTCGGCGCGCGCCGTGACGACGTGGTCGACGTCGCCGTAGAGGGCTTCGCTCAGCATCGCCGCGCTCAGTCCGGCCGGACCGGCGAGGTGCAGCAGGAGCAGGATCTCGGTGTGGCGGACGGTCAGGGCGCTGCGCCACGGTGTCGCGCTGCCGCTCACCTCGACCAGCGGTGGCCCGGAGAGATCGAGCAGGAGCCGCACGGCGGTGTCGGTGCCGCGCGGCCGGACCAGCCACCCGCCCGCGACGGCCTCCGGCAGGCAGAGTCCCAGCCCCGGAATGGTGATCGCCCGGTCACCGCGGGGCCGGGCGATCCGTTCCCTGGTCGCGATACCGGCGCTGTGCGCCACACAGCCGTGCTCGTCGACGAGCAGGAGCGGCCCGTTCGCGGCGGCCAGCCAGGGCGCGGCCGCCGTGCGCAGCAGGTCGAGCTCGTGCTGGTGAAGGCGCCACAGCCGCAGTTCGGCCAGGCGTACCGCCGCCTCGATGAGCGCCCCGATGGTGGGATGCAGGGTCAGGGCGGGACCGCTGACGTCGACGATGCCGAGCAGGTCGCCGGTGCGCGGGTCGTGGATGGGCGCTGCGGTGCAGTACCAGGGATGCTGGGGCTGTTCGAAGTGCTCGGCGGAGAACAGCTGCACCGGCGCGGCTTCCGCGATCGCCGTGCCGATGGCGTTGGTGCCCACCGCGGGCTCCGTCCACACCGCGCCCTCGACGAAGCCGAGCCTGTCGGCGCGGATCCTGGTGCCGGCGGCGCCCTCGCGCCACAGGACGACGCCGTCGCCGTTGGTGACCACCAGCAGGAACTGGGACGCGTCCGCGACCGTGGTGATCACCGCTTTGATCTCGTCGATGACCGAGCCGAGCGGGGAGTCCTGGCGCAGGCGTTCGACGTCACCCCAGTGCAACGGGGTGCGCACGGTGCGGCCGTGCGGATCCAGGCCGAGCGCGAGCACCCGCCGCCAGGAGCGTTCGACGAGGACACGCGGGCGCAGCCGGGGTTGTGCACCGCAGAGGACGGCGTCATGGGTCCTGGTCAGCGCGCGGGCGTAGGCCTGCAGGTCGGTGCCCTGCCGGATCGCATCGAAGGCGCTCACGATCACCGTTCCCGTCACTGGGTCACCCGTCACCCTAACTCGCGCCGGGTGAGCCACACCACAGCTGTTTCGCGGGCGCGTGCAACGTGCTGCAACCCTTGCCGGTCCCGCACTCTTGCTGTGTGCTTCAGGTCACACGAGCGGAAGGAAGCGTGATGACTCAGACCGTTGAGCCCGGCCTGCCGGAGCGACTGGACGAGCCGGCCCCGCAGCAGCGGGTCGACGCCTGGCTCGGCGAGTTCGAAGCCGCGCTGGCCGCGCGTGACGTGCGCCGCGCGGCCGGGATGTTCGCCGTCGACAGTTTTTGGCGCGACCTGGTCGCGTTCACCTGGAACCTCAAGACGGTCGAGGGCCGCGAAGGGGTTGCGGAGCTGCTCACCGCCCGGCTGGCCGACACCGATCCGTCCGGCTTCCGGACCACCGAGCCACCGGACGAGGCCGACGGCGTCACCTCGGCGTGGATCGAGTTCGAGACCTCCGCCGGGCGCGGCCGGGGCCACTTGCGGCTCACCGGGGAAGGCGCGTGGACCCTGCTGACCACCCTGCACGAGCTCAAGGGGCACGAAGAGCCGTCCGGTGCGACCCGGCCGAAGGGCGCGGTGCACGGCGCCGACCCCGACCGGCGCACGTGGACCGACCAGCGGGCCGCCGAGGACGCCGAGCTCGGGTACGCGCGGCAGCCGTACGTCGTCGTGGTCGGCGGCGGACAGGGCGGGATCGCGCTCGGTGCCCGCCTGCGTCAGCTCGGCGTCCCGGCGCTGGTGATCGAGCGCAACGCCAGGGCGGGCGATTCCTGGCGCAAGCGGTACAAGACGCTCTGCCTGCACGACCCCGTCTGGTACGACCACCTGCCCTACCTGCCGTTCCCGGACACCTGGCCGGTGTTCGCGCCGAAGGACAAGATCGGCGACTGGCTGGAGATGTACACCCAGGTGATGGAGGTGCCGTACTGGACTTCGAGCACCTGCACCTCGGCCGCCTACGACGAGGCCACGGGGGAGTGGACGGTCGAGGTGGACCGCGACGGCGAGCCGGTGACGCTCAGGCCGAAGCAGCTCGTCCTGGCGACCGGGATGTCCGGGAAGCCCAGCGTCCCGGTGCTACCCGGCCAGGACCGGTTCGCGGGCGAGCAGCACCACTCGAGCCACCATCCCGGCCCGGAGGCCTACGCGGGCAAGCGGGCCGTGGTGATCGGCTCGAACAACTCGGCGCACGACATCTGCGCCGCGCTGTGGGAGGGCGGCACCGACGTCACCATGGTGCAGCGGTCCTCGACCCACATCGTCAAATCCGACTCGCTGATGGACCTCGGCCTCGGCGATCTCTACTCGGAGCGGGCCGTCGCGGGCGGGATGACGACGCAGAAGGCCGATCTGACGTTCGCGTCGCTGCCCTACCGGATCCTGCACGAGTTCCAGATCCCGGTGTACCAGGCGATCGCGGAGCGAGACGCCGATTTCTACGCGAGGCTGGAGAAGGCGGGGTTCCGGCACGACTGGGGTGACGACGGGTCCGGCCTGTTCATGAAGTACCTGCGCCGCGGTTCGGGGTACTACATCGACGTCGGCGCGGCCGAGCTCGTCGCGAACGGGGACATCAAACTCGCGCACGGGCAGGTCCGCGAGCTGACCGAGCACTCGGTGGTGCTGGCCGACGGCTCCGAGCTCGCCGCGGATCTCGTCGTGTACGCCACCGGGTACGGCTCGATGAACGGCTGGGCCGCCGACCTGATCGGCCAGGACGTCGCGGACCTGGTCGGCAAATGCTGGGGCCTGGGCTCCGACACGACCAAGGACCCCGGGCCGTGGGAGGGCGAGCAGCGCAACATGTGGAAGCCGACCCGGCAGGAGGGCCTGTGGTTCCACGGCGGGAACCTCCACCAGTCCCGGCACTACTCGCTCTACCTCGCCCTGCAGCTCAAAGCCCGGTACGAGGGCATCCCGACCCCGGTCTACGGGCTGCAGGAGGTGCACCACCTGAGCTGACCCCGGCGCCGGGCCGCGCTCGTCCATCACGGGCGGGCGCGGGCCCGCGTCAAGGCTTGGGGATCGCGACCACGTCGTAGGTCGTGTCCGGCGCCGGTGGGGTCGTGAACCGGGCGTTGGGGAGGTAGAGCCGGTTCCCGAAGGACGCGACGGTGGTCGGGACGTCGAACCTCGGGTCGGTGACCTTCGTGACGAGCGCGGCGCGGGTGCCCGTCCGGTCGAGGGTGAACTTCTCGACGGTGTTGAGCCGGTTCTGCACCACGTAAAGGGTGTCGCCCTCGCGCAGCAGTCCGTCGCCGTTGACGAGCACCTCGCCGCCGAGCCCGACCTCCGAGGTGGCGCCGGTGGCGCCGTCCACCCGGAAGAGCTTGCCGGTGTTGCTCTGCACGGCGAGCAGCGCCTTGCCGTCCGGGGTCGTCGTGATGCCGTTGAGGTTGTTCACCCCGGGCGTCAGCACGAAGTCGCCGGTGAGCGGGATCGTCTTCGCCGCCGCGGGAAGCTCGCCGTGCCCGCCGAACGGGATCTGGTAGAGCACGGCCTTGAGCGAATCGGTGAACCAGGCCGCCCGGTCGGTGACGACCACGTCGTTGACGAAGGTCCCGGTGGGCGCGGTGAACGCGTAGCTCTTGAGTATCCGGCCGGTCCGGGCGTCGACCACCCGGCCGTCACCAGCGGCGCCACCGGAGACGAAGACCCGGTCGCGCCGGTCGATCTTGAGGCCGACCGAAGGCGTGCCGGGCCCCTTGCTGAAGACCTCGCCCTCGCCGGTGCGCAGGTTCACCCGGTAGAGCGAGCCGTCGGCCCTGGAGCCGAAGTACGCCGTGGGCGCGTCCCCGATGGCGATGCCCTCGGGGAGAAAGCCCTGGGGAAGCGAGAACCCCGCGGGGAAGGCGGGACGTCCGCCGGGGGACGAGGGCGTGGCGCCCGCTCCGGTCACGCCCGTGAGGGTCAAGCCGAGCACCACCGCGACCAGTACACCGGATCTGCTGACCATGCCCGCTCCTGTCCGCCGTCCCCCGCTCGTGCGACCCTGGCACACCGCCGGTGAACACCCGGTAGGCGCGGCGGCGGAAACGCACCGCGCCCACCGGTCGCTCACTGCTGGTAGGGAGCTGCGGCCGCCTTGGCCGCGGTGATGAACGCGCCCTTGTTCTTCGGCCAGAAGGTGCTGTCGACGCAGGTGTACTTCGGGAGGAACCCGCCGCAGGTGCCGCTCGAGCCGCCCACCTCGAAGGTGACGCTGGCGACGCCGAGCGCGCCGTAGGTGAAGTCGTCCGTGGTGCCGCTCGTGTCGTAGCCGACGGTCTCGGCGTTGGTGCCGACGAGGTAGCCGTTGGAGGCCGACAGCTTCGCGCCCAGCTTCCGGTACTGCGCGTCGTTCGGCGAGGTGGCCTGGCTGAAGCCCCACGGGATGATGATGTCGTTGCCGTAGCTGTGCAACGTGATCATCGTGCCGCGCGCGGTCACGGGCGCGGGGTCGTTGTTGCCGGGGCCGCGCTGCGCCGGGTAGATCGACCGGAACAGGCCTTCGAGGGCTTTCACCTCGGGCTCGGAGCCCGCGCTCGGGCCCTGGTAGGTCTCGGCGCAGGCCGAGTTGGAGTCGCCGCCCCACTTGAAGGTGGAGTTGCGGTTGAGGTCGATGCCGATGTTGGTGCCGGAGCAGCCGCCTCGGGTGTTGTTCGCGTTCTTGCGCTGCAGCTTCGGCGAATTGCCGCCGGACGCCACGATGTCCACCCCGTCCGGGTTGGCGATCGGCACCACCCACACCTCGGTGGTGTCCAAAATGGACTTGGCGGTGGGGTCGGTGGCGTAGGAGTCGGCGAGGTAGTCGATCCAGCGCCAGGCGAGCTCGCCGGTGGAGAGCTCGCGGGCGTGGATCTGCGCCATCAGCACGAACTTCGGCTTGGGTGAGCTGGTCGTCAGCGTGCAGTCGCCCGCCTGCTTCTTCGTCAGGCAGATCGCCTGGATGTCGTGCCCGCCCTGGCCTTTCGTCTTCTTCCACGACTGGCCGATGGTGTACTTGGTGGCGAGGTCGGGATGCGCCGAGGCCACCTGGGCCAGGTGGGTCTCCTGAGCGGCGACGGTCCGGTAGCCGCTGTAGAAGGTGTCCGCGGCGGCCGCACGGGGCGCGGCGGCGGGCAGGTCCTTGTAGACCGTGTCGAAGAACGACGGCTGGTAGCCCAGCGCGCGCAACCGGTTCGCGACCGCTTGATCGCCGACGACGTAGGCGGAACCGGCGTCGGATTCCCCGACGTCGAATCCGGCCTTGGCCAGCGAGACGACCTGGGCGCTGGTGGCAGGCACACGCCAGAACACCGGTGCCCCGGCCGAGGCCGGCTGCGCGGTGGCCGTACCGGCGAGCACGCCGGTCAGTACCAGGCCGGTGGTGGCGAGAGCGATCCGGAGCAAGGGCCTTGACAACATCGGGACTCCTCATGGCCGCACGGGAGAGACGATCAGTACGGTTCGAGCGCAGGGTGACCGTACTGGCACGGACAGTGTGCCAGTACGAGACAAACCAGCCATACCCTCGAAAGTCTGTTCTGTCCGGGGCCCTGGCGGCCCGCGTCGGGCGGTCCCTGAAGGCCACCATGACGGCGTTTAACGCCGTCATGGTGGCCTTCAGGGGCACGCTGCCTGGGTGGTGGCCGCGGCGTCGCTGATGTGCAGGATCGCGTCGGTGACGTCGAGGGTCGCCTGGTCGAGGGGGAAATAGCCCTGCGCGGGGGTGGTGTCGGTGCGCTTGCGGGCGGCGGAGGCGATCGTGGTGGCCGTGGTCAGGCCCCAGGTGGGGCTGAGACTCTGCAGGGAGCCCTCGTGGGTGTCCGGCTCGGGATCTCCCAGCCCGAGAGTTTCGCTGCGGCCGAGGCTCCCGGCGACGAAGGTGTACTGCTCGCCCAGCAGGGGAGCCACGATGGCGCCCGCGGGCAACCAGGTGAGAACGGTGTCCGGCAGCTGCCAGGTGCTCTGGTTTCGGTGCAGATGGAGGTTGTGCGCGGACACCAGCGTCGGCCCCCATCGCGCCTCGGCGCTGCGGATGTCGAGGAGATTCTGGGCCATGAGCGCGTCGCGGACGGCCGACAGACCGGAGATCTGCGCGGCCCGGTCGAGGCGTTGTGCCGCCTGCTTGTGATAGCGGAGCAGGCCGAGGCCCGCGGTGAGGTGTGTCCTGGCCCGGAGCCACGCGGCGGGCGATGTCGCCGCGATCAGCTCCGGTCCGCGTGCGTCGAGGGTGGCGAGCAGGTCTGTGGCGACGGACCGGAGCTTCTCGGCTTGGGCCGTGGCGCCGATCGACGTGGCCGGGTCCAGGATCGCCTCCGTGCGACTCCAGCGTTCGTCGTCTCCGGCGAGGTCGGCGAGGTCGAGGTCGAGCTCCAGATAGTCGCGGGCGTACTCGAGATAGCGCTGCGGGCTGGGTGCGCTGGTGTTCTCCATCTGAGCGTCGAAGCCATGGAAAGCCAGGCGTTCTTCCGGCGTCCGGCTCTCGTTGTATTCACGCATCCACGCGACCAGCTGCCTGTTGGGGTCCAGGTCGCCCCAGCCGTGCGAGAAGCCTTCGCGCAGGACGGCGTCGAGGGTTCCCACGCCGTCCTGGACGAAGTCGTTCACCATGAGCGCGGCCACCCGGTCCGTCTCCAGGGCGATCGACCGAAAGCCAAGGGCGGCCAGCTGACCGAACAGTTCGTTGCGGACCCACCCGAAGGCCGGTTCCTGGTGCGTCGGCTCACCGAGAGCCAGCAGGTGACAGGACGTAGTCACGAAGTCTCGAATGTCTTGACTCATGGGTCTCAATCGTATCGTTGAAAGAACTGTGGAGACCTTCCTGGCTTGCACTAGGCAGTCATGCGGTAAAGTCTCAAACCGGTGATAACCTTCCGGCCGGCCGACCTCGCGCGCGAGCACGGCATCTCGACCCAGGCGGTCCGCAACTACGAGCGGGACGGGTGCATCCCGCCCGCGGAGCGCACCCATAGTGGCTACCGGATCTACAGCGAGGTGCACGCGGCAGCGCTCCGCACCTACCTCGCTCTCGTGCGGGCGTACGGGCACGCGGCCGGTGGCCAGCTCATGAACACCCTCCACGATGGCGCGCTCGACGACGTCCTGACGCTCATCGACCGCGGCCACGGCCAGTTGCTTCGCGACCGGGAAACCCTTGACGCGGTGCGGAAAGCGGTGGATCACCTGACCGCGGAGTCCGACGCCGCTCCGGACCGATCAGCGGACTCCGGCACCCGGACCATCGGCGAACTCGCACACCGGCTCCGGGTCACCCCGGCGACCCTGCGCAGCTGGGAAGGCGCGGGCATCCTCGTCCCCGCACGGGACCCGATCACCGGATACCGCGTTTTTCACGCGAGCGACGTCCGCGACGCCGAGCTCGCCCATCTCCTCAGGCGCGGGGGCTATCCGCTGGACCACATCGCCACCGTGGTCCAGCAGATCCGGACAGCAGGGGGCACGGACACCCTGTCCGGCGCCCTGGACGGGTGGCAGCGAAAGCTCACCGCGCAGGGGCTCGCCATGCTCGCGGCGGCCACTCGGCTCAGCCACTACCTGAGCTTGCCCGGCCTCCCGTCGACGCGCACTGGCTAGAGGTTGACTCCGGGACGAGCGCCTGTTCCTGGCCAGGGTGTCCTAAGTGGACAAGCACGCTGGTCAGCTCGATCCGGCCCGGTTCCTCGGGCAAGGCCGCTTAGCCCGGCCACTGGTGGGCGGCCGAACAGGGCGTTGTTTCTCGTCGCTCGGATGAAACGGGCGGCGCAAAACGAGATTTTTGGGTGATGAGAACCATTGTCTTCGGCTGGCAGGATGCTGGGCAGTGGACTGTTCGAGCGTGGAAGGAGGAGCGATGGCCGATGCGGTCCGGCGCCTCGCGGTTGCCACCGCCGGATGTTCGGCGGTGCCTGACGCGGCCGTCCCACCCGGCTGCGCCGCGGCCGCTGACGCCGATCAGCTCGTCGGCCGTGGCATGGGCGTCGCGCCGGTTCCCGGCAGGAGCGCGGCCGCCTTCTCGTCGGCGGTCGACAGCCAGAAGAACACCGGCGGCAGCACGAGTTCGACGACCGTCAGGACGAGCTGGAACCACTGCGGCTGGCCGTAGACGATCAGGGACAGGACTCGCCCCGCCGCGCCGAGCAGGAAGATACCGGCGAGCCAGCGGACCACCTTCGCCGAGATCGGGGACTGCCGGGCCGCCCAGACCCAGAGCAGGCCGTAACCGAGGAAAGTCGCGCCGTAGAAGCGTTCCCGGCTGTCCACGGTCGCGCCGGTCCCGCCCTCGCCGGGCACCGAGCCGATGCCGAGCACGAAGTGGAAGGCCCCGATCGCCACGCACGCGATGCCCATGACCAGCATGAGTCCCTTGAGAAACCTGGCCATGGTCGTACCGTCCCTTAGTAGACACGCATCTACTAAGGGACGGTACGACCGCGGGAGGACTGGTGTCAAGTAGCGTGGCGGCGTGCCCCCACGCCGCAGGCTCGACCCCGCCGAGCGCCGAGCCGAGCTGCTCGACGCGGGAGCGCTGCTGTTCGCGGCGAAGCCGTACGAGGAAGTGTTCATGGAGGACATCGCCGAACAGGCCGGTATCTCCCGAGCTCTGCTGTACCGCTACTTTCCCAACAAGCGTGACCTGTTCGCCGCGATCTACCAGCAGGCCGCCGACCGGCTGCTGGCCGAAGCCGAGTTCGATCCGGCCGTCTCCGTTCCGGAGCTGGTGTCCGCCGCGCTCGACGCGCACATCGACTACTTCGCCGCGAACCGGAACACGGTGCTCGCGGCGAACCAGGTGCTCGCGGGCGATCGGGTGATCCAGGCCATCATCGACGACGAATGCGCGACGCTGCAACGCCGTCTGCTGGAGGTCACCGGGCTCGAAGGCCGCACCAGGGAGACGGTGTCCGCGCTGCTGATGAGCTGGCTGGTGTTCGTCCGCACCCTGTGCGTGGACTGGCTGGCGAACCAGGCGTTCTCCCGCGCCGAGCTGCGCGAGATGTGCGTCGGCGCCCTGCTGGGCGGCCTGGGCGCGGTCGTCGATCCCGGGCGGTTTCCCGCGCCCGCGGGGGAGTGACGGCGGTGGCCCCCGGGATGTGCCGGAGGCCACCGGATTTCCAGGCTGATCGTCAGCGCTGTGGTGCCGACGCGGGCAGCTCACCGTCCACAGTGTCCGATGGCGCGGGGCCCGCGGTCCGGCGGTTCGCGGAAAACACCGTACCCAGCGCGAACCGGCCCGGTCCGGCGAAGGCGATGAGCAGCAGCGTCCAGCAGAACAGGGTGGCCGGTTCGCCGCCGTTCTGGATGGGCAGCAGCCCGGTGGACACGTGCACGGTGAAGTAGGCGAACGCCATCGAGCCGGAGCCGATCAGCGCGGCCACGCGGGTTCCGACGCCGAGGCAGACGAGCGCGCCGCCGACGAGCTGGATCACCGCGGCCCACCAGCCCGGCCAGGTGCCGATCGCGGCCGGTGCTTTCGCGCCGAGAACGCCGAAGAGTGTTTTCGCGCCGTGGCAGGCGAACAGGAATCCGACGACGATGCGGAAAAGTCCGAGCGCGTGGTCGCGGACTGGATCGAACCGGTGCATTCTTCCTCCTGGGGAAGTGGCAGGCCGAGTGGCGCGCCATCGACAGCGAAGCGCGCCGGGAAGGTCCAGGTGGTGCGGTGGAGTCAGCTTTTCCTCGCGCAGGACCAGTAACTTCAGTGGTCTGGACCTGTGGTCCCCTGCTGAGAGCGAGTGCGGCTGCGACGCCGTAAGCGCGAGCCGCCGACGGGATTCGGTATCCGCGCGAGGAGCATCCGGTTGGCGGTCAGCAGTTGGCCGATTACTGTCTGGGTGTGCGCGCACAGATATACCGGCGGGCCCGCGGCGGCGACACCCTCAAAGGTAGGGGCGTCCGCGATTGCTCATCGTGCTGGCACCAGAATCGGTGAGAGGTGACGCTATCCGGCGGCTTCCGCGGCGCGTTTGGACGCGGTGGAGGTCCAGCCCCGCTGGTGAAGCCGCTCGAACCCGTCCAAAAGGACGTCCAGGGCGAATTCGAACTCGAACTGGTCATCGCAGCCCTGGCCCACGGCCGATTCCCCGTCGTGGGCCAGGGCCGTGGCGATCTCGATGATGTGGGGTACTGCTCGGCCAGTCGGCGGAACAGGGCGGCCTGCGCCGCCGGTGCGTGACTCGATGACCTGCGACGCCCAGCGGTGGCGCAGCAGCGCTTCCCGTGCCGAGAGAATCCGCTGGCGGATCGCGTCCTTCCGGCCCGCGCCAGGCGTCGGCGGGTCGATCTCGCCGACGATCATCAGACCATGCCGTCGAGTAGTTCCTCTTTGTTCGCGACGTGCTTATACAGCGCCATGGGCACCACGCCGAGCTCCGGTGCCAGGTTGCGCATTCTCAGCGCATCGATGCCCGCTTGGTCGGCGAGTGCCACCGCGGCGTTCAGCACCCGCTCCCGGTTGAGTGGCGCACGGCGCTCAGGAGGACCGCACTCGCCGCTTACCATGGTCCGCAGTGGTACTCCGAACGGACCACTGCGGACTGACTCCGGAGGACCCTGTTGGTGACATCGCGCCGTGACCGCCGAAGGCTGGGCCCACTGGACGTCGTCGGCGTGTTCGTCCCCGGGATCCGTCGCGTCCGCGCGCAGAAGGAGCCCTTCGCCGCTGCGTGGCGCACAGCGAACGACGAGGCGCTGCGCGGTGGCGCGCCGCTCTGGGTCGCGCTCGGCGACTCGATGACCCAGGGCATCGGCGCCCCCGACTTCACGCGCGGCTGGGTCGGCCAGGCGCACGCGCGGCTCGCCACCACCGGTCATCACCTTGGCGTGGTCAACCTGTCGGTCACCGGCGCCCGGATCGAGGACGTGGTGACCGAGCAGCTTCCGCGCCTGCTCGCCCTGCCGTCCGCGCCGATGCTGGTGACCGTCCTGGTGGGCGCGAACGACATGCTCAGCCGCACCCGCCGCCTCGAAGCGCCGGACAGGTTCGCCGCGCTGCTCGCCGCACTCCCAGCCGGAAAGTCCGTGGTCGCGACGCTGCCGCAGGGCAATCCCCAGGCACTCGCCGTCAACACGCTCATCGACCACGCGGCAGCCACCGGCGCCCTGCACGTGGCCGACTTCCGCGGCCCCGCACTGGGCCCGATTCGCGGCACCCTCGCCGACGACTGGTTCCACCCCAACGAACGCGGCTACGCGAGGATCGCGAGCCTCTTCGAAGTCCCGATCCGCCGGGCGTTGCGGGCAGCCTGAGCGAGTTCGGCGGCTCAGGCCGGTGGGCGGGGGAGCCGTTCGCGCAGCCCGGCGGCGAGCCCGGCGACGGTGAGGAGGTCCACGAACCCACCGGCGTACTTGACCAGCCTGCGATGGCGGACGCCGTAGACGCGTAAGCGCAGGTGCACCCTGGTCGTGTCACCGTCGGCCGTCCGGAGCAGGATCGCCCAGCTGAGCTCGAGGTTTCCGCGGGTCGAGCGGTGCACCAGGGTGTGCGGGGCGTCGTGCGTGACGATCTCGAAGGTCGCGTGACGCCCGCCGCAGTCGTCGATGACGTCGCCCGGCTTCAGGTTCTGCAGACCCGGGTCGAGCCGCCGCAGGGCGCGCTTACCCGGCGGGACGACCGCCTCGACCCAGCGCGGCAGGTACCACCCGGCGCGGTTCCGGCCGAGCTGGGCGAACCATGGCCAGGCCTGCGCCACGGGGACCGGCAGCGGGAAACCGCGGTCCATGACGACGTCGGGATCGGGCACCAGGTCGTCGCCGGGCACGGTGGCGGTGAGTTCGGCGGGTTCGGGGGCCACTCCGAGCATCAGGCGTTCTCCCCAGTTTGGTATCAGGTGAAACGGTATCATGCGAGTAGTGTTACGACCGTGAGCAGTGGAACCAGGAAGTCCCGCGCGACGGACCGCCTCGACGACGGTTCACCGTTCGCCCTCAGTCTCCTCCTGCGCCGGGCGCACAGCCGCGCGGCTTCGGCGATGGCCGCCGCGGTGCGCCCGCTCGGGCTCGGCCTGCGGCATTTCGCCGTGCTGATCGTGCTGGTCGATCGCGGGCCGACGACCCAGCGCGACCTCGTCCAGGCGACCGGCGTCGACAAGGCGGGCATCATGCGCGTGGTCGACGACCTCGAGGAGAACGGGCTCGCGGTGCGCCGGGCCGTCCCGGGGGACCGGCGGGCGCGGGCGGTCGAGATCACCGTGCGCGGCACCGAGGTCTTCGACGCGGCGCACGTCGACGCGCCAGGGCTGGCCGACGACCTCGTCTCACACCTGCGGCCCGGCGAGGCCGAGCGGCTCATGGACCTGCTGACCCGGTTCACCTACCCGCCAGCCGACGAGGGATAGCCCGCCCGCGATCTCGTTACCCGGTGAGCCGCTACGAGGACCGCCTGCGCGCCGATGCCAACGTCGCGCAGGCACTGTCCATCAGGAACGCCCGGACCGCGCAGGACCGCTCCGGTGGTCACGCGGGGTTTGCCGGGCCGATTTGCGGAGTGGTCCGACACGAACGAGCGAACTGTGGCACATCGGACTGGCTGCCGACCCACCCTGCCGGGCTTCGGCGCCGAATGATTCACATGGGCACATCCGGCACCACAGAAAACCCCGAGTCGCTGTCGTCATCGCGGCTCCGGCTCCCCTCGGCGGCGCTGATCGGCGTGCTGGCGTTGCTGATCGCGCTGGCGGTGGGGCATCTGGTCGCCGGGTTCATCAACGTCAACGCGTCGCCGTACCTCGCGGTCGGCAACGGCGCCATCGACCTGACCCCGTTGCCGCTCAAGAACTTCGCGGTCGAGACCTTCGGTACCTACGACAAGCTGGTGCTGCTGCTGGGCATGGCGGCCGTGCTGCTGGTCGCGGCCGCGATCGCCGGCCTGGTGTCGGTCAAGTCGCCATGGCCGGGCACGATCATCATCGGGATCTTCGGCCTCGTCGGTGTTTTCGCCGTCTCGCAGCGCCCGGATCTCGGCACCGTCGCCCTGCTCGCCCCCGTGGCGAGCGTCGTGGTCGGCGTCGCGGCGTTCTTCTTCCTGCACCGGGTCGTGCCGCGGAAGCAGGCCGGTGAAGCGGTCGCGGCGGGTCCGTCGCGGCGCGCGTTCCTGATCAGCGGCGCCGGTGTGGTCGTCGGGGCGGGCGTGGCCGGTCTCGGTGGGCAGCTCGCCGGCTCTTCGCGCGACGCCACCGCTTCCCGCGAGGCCGTCGGCAAGCTCGTGCCCGCGCGCACGGCGCCCGTCATCCCGGCCGACGCGGACTTCGCCAAGCTCGGCACGCCCCCGTTCCTCACGCCCAACTCGAAGTTCTACCGCGTCGACACCGCGCTGTCGGTCCCGCAGGTCCGCACCGAGGACTGGAGCCTGCGCATCCACGGCATGGTCGATCGCGAAAAGCGCTACAGCTACAACGACATCCGCAACCGGCCGCTGGTCGAACGCACCATCACGATGACCTGTGTGTCCAATGAGGTCGGTGGGGACTACGTCTCCACCTCGAACTTCATCGGTGTCGACCTGGCCGACCTGCTCGACGAGGCCGGGGTGCAGGCCGGTTCCGAGCAGCTGTTCTGCACCAGTGTGGACGGTTGGACGTCGGGAACGCCGGTGGAGGCCGGTCGCGACCGCGGCCGCGGCACCATGCTGGCCATCGGGATGAACGGCGAGCCGCTGCCCCTCGAACACGGCTTCCCCGCGCGGCTCATCACGCCCGGCCTCTTCGGCTACGTGTCCGCCACGAAGTGGCTCGTCGACATCGAGGTCACCACCTGGAAGGCCCGGCAGGCGTACTGGCTCAAGCGCGGCTGGGGCGAGAAGGCCCCGATCAAGACGGAATCCCGGATCGATTCCCCGGCGGGCGGTTTCGTCGACGTGAAGTCCGGCACCGTGCGCGTGGCCGGTTCGGCGTGGGCCCAGCACACCGGGATCGCCAAGGTCGAGGTCCGCGTGGACGGCGGCCCGTGGGTCGAGGCCATGCTGTCCACTGAGGTCAACATCAACACCTGGCGCATGTGGTGGGCCGAGGTGAACGTGCCGGCGGGGGTCCACCAGATCTTCTCGCGCGCCACCGACAAGTCCGGCTACACGCAGACCGAAGAGCGCGCCGGAACCGTTCCCGACGGCGCCACCGGCTGGCACAGCACCACACTGACCGCTCGCTGACACCGCAGGCAGGGGGCACAGCTCGGTGACCGTCGGACGCACCACGCCTTCCTGATCCCCAGGCGACGCCCGGGGATCAGGAAGGCGCCGAAGAACGCAGCGTTGGGTTCCCCTGCCTTTCGTCGTCTCGGTTGCCCGGCCGCTGAGCGGGTAGTTCGGCACCCCGGAGCAGGCCGAGCGGTCGTCCCTCTCGGCCGGGTGGGTGACCGCGGGTCAAGGCGTTCGCGACCGGCCCGCGTTACGCAGCAGTCGAACTATCCGGCCGTCAGTCCCGCGCTGGACCACGGCGCCCCGTTCTCGACGGACCGCTGACCGCGCCACCCCGATCGCGTTCTCGTCCGCCGCCGCGCCCGGCTACGGAGGCGAGCGCCGGCGGCCCCGGGACTCGATCGGGCGTGCTCAGTTGCCTGCTGGTTGCTGGAGGATCCACGTCCGTCCGTCGGGATCGCGGACGGTCATCTCCTTGGACCCGTGGTGAGTCTCTTCGAACGGGGTGACGACCTCGATCCCGGCGTCGGCCTCGAACGAAGCCGCGTCGGCCACCTTGAGGACGAGCTGCATCCCCGTCGGCTGGTCCTCGGGCACCTCGGCGATGAACAAATACGGGCCGGGGCCGTTCTTCAGCATGCCCGAGCTGTGATCGGTCTCGAACTCCAGTTTGAAGCCGAGCGTCTGGAAGAACTTGGCCGTTTTTCCCCAGTTGTGCGTTTCGAGGTACACGGCCTCGATACCGTCGGTCGTCATGTCATGCTCCTTCCGAGTCAACGGCTGTTTCTGCTGCCTTCGTGAGGTACTGGCGTAGCGCTTCGGTCACGAGAGCCGACAACGACTGCTCGGTGTCGATCGCGTGATGCTTGACCTCCCGGACCAAGTCCGTCGGCAGGTACACGTTGAACTGCTTGACGTCCTTGGCGCTCATCTTAGGATGCTAACATCCTTGCATCCTAGACCGATACACTTTCCTGGGACGAACGAGGAAAGGGTGTGTCTCGTGACGATCGACCTGGTGATCCGGCGTTTCGACCCGCTTCGCTGGGGTATCGGGAGAACAAGGTCGTCGCCCTCGCCGAGGTGTGCTTTCTCGAAGACGAGAACAGCGAGGTCGGGCTGATCGGGATCAGCGTTCATCCGGACTGCCGCCGGAGGGGGATCGGCACCGCGATGCTCCGCGCGGCGCTGCCCGAGTCGAGGGCGCGGGGTTGTCGTGTGCTCGAAAGCTGGCAGGTGGTCGCCGGAACCGCGGGTCAGTTCTGGGCCGAGGGGCGGGGTTTCACGACTGTTCGGATGATTGTCCGGCAGGCGCTGGTGGTTGCCGGGACCGACAGGTCTCTGTGGGACGTCGAGGCACCGGCGGGCTACCGCTTGCAGCGGTGGATCGGCGTCGCTCCCGATGACGTCATCGATTCCTACGCCGTCGCGCGCGGCGCGATTCACGATGCTCCGCTCGGGCAGTCGGACTACCGGTGGCCGGAGTGGACGGTGGAACGGGTCCGTGCCGCCGAAGCGGAATGGCGGCAGCAGGGTATCGAGCAGTGGGTGGTGATCGCGATCCACGAGAAGACCGGTGCCGTCGCCGGTTTCACCGAGGTGTGTGTGCATCCGCGGCGTCCGGACTGGGGCTACCAGCGGGATACCGCTGTACCATCCGCGTTTCGGGGACGTGGCCTGGGGCGCTGTATCAAGGCGTGCATGCTGCGGTGGCTGGTCTCCGACTGCCCGGCTCTCGAGCGGATCAGTACCACGACCGGCGCGGACAACAGCCGGATGATCCGGGTCAATCGTGAGGTCGGTTTCGCCTCGCTCCGAACCATGGTCGCCGTGCAGCAGGATCTCGTGGCCGTGGAATCCCGCATGGCTGATCGGGACGGTCCGGCGAAAGCTACCCAGTAGCTGTCGCTGTCCAGGTCACGGAGATGTTCACCGGGGTGAGTCCCGCCCGGTCGGCCAGTTCGGTCACGGTCATCCCGCGCTCGGCGAGCAGCTTGTCGAGCTGGATCTCGATACCAGGTGGTTCCTCGGGTGGCATCAGATCGTTTTTTCCAGTTCCGCACCCATCTCTACCCCGATGCGGGTAGTCCGCGGTGTTCTCCAGCAGCTTTCCGGCCAGTTCGTAGCGGAGGAAGTACTGCACGACCTCGGCCACCGGACCGGTCACCGGCACGAACCAGCCGAAAGTTCCCAGCCTGATGGTTAAGTTGAAACTAATGTATAGTGGGCTGGTGGTGCGTAGTGGTCGACCGGTGAAGGAGGGGCCGCCGGATCTGTTCGCGGCCTTGGCTGATCCGGTTCGGCGGGTGTTGCTGGAGCGATTGGCGCCGGGGGAGTTGTCGGTCACTGAGCTGGGTGAGGGGTTGGCGGTGAGTCAGGCGGCCGTGTCGCAGCATTTGCGGTTGTTGCGGGAGGTCGGGCTGGTCGAGGTGAGGCAGGACGGCCGGTTCAGGCGGTATCGGTTGCGTACGGAGCGGTTCGCCGAGTTGCGGACGTGGCTGGACGAGCTCGAGCGGTTCTGGACACAACGGCTGGACGCGCTGGGCGACTACTTGGAGCGGGATTCATGAGGGCCGATATCACGGTGGTAGCGGTGTATCCGCATCCTCGGGCGCGTGTCTGGCAGGCGTTGGTGTCGGCGGAGGCGTTGAGCGCCTGGCTGATGCCGACCGATTTCCGTCCCGTCGTCGGGCACGGGTTCACGTTCCGCACCACCCCGAGGCCTGGTTTCGACGGTGTGGTGCGCTGCCGGGTTTTGGAGATCAGTGAGCCGGACCGGATGGTGTGGTCGTGGCTGGGCGGTCCGGTCGACACGACGGTCACGTTCACCTTGGCGGAACTCGGCCCCAGCAGCACCCGGTTGCGGTTCGAGCAGACGGGTTTTCACGGTCTTGGGGCTCAGTTCGCGAGGCTGATCCTGACTCGTGGCTGGAAGAAGATGGCCGCGGTGGGGCTGCCCGCACACCTCGACCGGCAAGCGTAAACGGTATCGGGAGAAAGGGAGTTCGGCATGAAGCTGGCGATTGTGTCCATTCCGGTCAGTGACCAGGACAAGGCGAAGGCGTTCTATGTCGAGCAGCTGGGGTTCAGTGTGCTGTTCGACGATCCGATGGGCCCGGATTCGCGCTGGGTCATGCTCGCCCCGCCCGGCGGTGGTCCCGCGGTCACCCTGGTCACCTGGTTCCCGACCATGCCGCCGGGTTCGGTGAAGGGCCTCGTGTACGCCGTTGACGACCTGGAAACCGTCCGCGCCGAGCTGCTCGGTAAAGGGGTGGCTGTCGGGGACATCGAGAACACGCCTTGGGGATTCCGGCTCGCCCAGCTCGACGACCTCGACGGCAACGGAATCGTTCTCCAGCAAGGCTCACCACCCGCACCCGAAGACAACTGAGACCGCGCGGCGGTCATGCTCGCGCTCTGTCGCCGGAACGATCCGGCTCTTTTGGTGTGGTGACCTGTCGTGGCAGCAGGAACGGCGTGCCCAGTAGCAGAATCCCGGCCACCGCGATGGCCGCACGCGGGCTGGTGAGCTGCGCCAGGAGGCCCCACAGGACGGTGATCACCGCGATGCTGGCGCTGCTGGTGATCGACCAGGAGGTGAGCACCCGAGCTTGGCGACGGGTATCGGTGTTGTTCAACCGATAGGCGGCGAAGACGGGGTTGAAGACGCTCATGCAGAGGATCAGGCCGAGCTCGGTGGCCATCACGATCACCAGCCCGGCAAGACCCGGCCGGACGAACGGGAGCCCAAGCGACCAGCAGGCACGCAGCACGCCGAAGACCCGCAACACCGTCTGTTCGCCGTACCGGGAAGCGACGCGGCGGGCGAGTCGTGACCCGATCAAGCCGCCGACACAGGGAACGGCGAACGCCAGCCCGTACTCCCAGACCGGGAACCGCAGCTCCGAGAGCATCAGCACCGACAAGAGTGGCTCTGTGGCCATGATCAGGCCATTGACCAGCATGACGTTGAAGAAGAACGGACGCAGCGTGCGGTGGGAGAGGAGGTAGCGCCACCCCTCGATGACGTCGCTTCCTCGACGCGGTGGGATCTTCGCCGGGTTCGGGGGCTGCTCGGGTTGCCTGATCGCGGTGATGGCGAGTGCCGAGAGCAGGTAACTGACCGCGTCGAGGACAACGGTGGTCACCGGCCCCAGCAGCCCGACAGCGGCGCCACCCACGGGCGGACCGATGATCGTGGCCGACCAGGTGGTGGACTCGAAACGGCTGGTGGCCACCAGAATCCCGTCAGCGGGGACGATGGTCTTGAGGTATGTGCCGCTGGCGGCGGTGAACGCGATCTTCGCGGCCGCGGTGACGACCGAGACCACCAAGAGCTGCGCGAAGGACAACACCCCCAGCCAATAGGCGAGCGGGATGGAGGCCAGCGCCGCGAAGCGGACGGCGTCCATGGCGATCATGATCGGCCGCTTGGCGCGACACTCCATCCACGGCCCGATCGGAATCGCCAGCAGCGCCCCGAGCGCGAGGCCGGATGACGACAGCGTCGCCACTTCCGCCGAACCGGCATGCAGGACCGTGATGGCAACGATCGAAAACGCGCCGAACCCGAGCCCGGTCCCGTAGGCGCTGACCGCGTAAGAGGCCCACAACCATCCGAACGCCTGGCCCAGGCTCGCCCTCCGCCACATAGTCGGCACTTGCTCCGCTTCCACCCCTCGTGGGACAACGCTCTGTTGCCACAGGGAGAGTGAAGCCGGTTGATGGACGTTGCCACCAACAACCGATCGCACGGCGTGTCACAACTCGTCGTTGTGCAAGTAGGTTCTCCCTCGTGGATCTCGATGCAGTTCGTACCTTCGTCGCCGTCGCCGAGACCGGCCAGTTCCAAGCCGCCGCCGACGATCTGGGCATCACCCAGCAGGGGGCGTCGAGACGCGTGGCGAACCTGGAGCGAGAGCTCGGCGTGCAGCTCTTCGCGCGGATCGCCAGGGGTGCGCTGCTGACCGTCGACGGGCAGGCGCTGCTACCCCACGCACGCGAACTCCTCCGCGCCGCCGAGCGCGTCACCGCGGCCGTGACGCCAGGGCGCAGAGCCCTGCGGATCGACGTCGTCAGCCGCAGGATCGTCTCCGCCGGCGTCCTTCAGGCGTTCTATCAGCAGCACCCCGACATCGAGCTCGATGTCGTCGCCCTGCTCAACATCGACGCCACGTCGGCACTGGCCGAGGTCAGCGCCGGCACCCTTGACGCCACCTTCAGATCCTTGCGGGCCACCGCGCTCAAGGTCCCGCGCGAACTCCGGTCGGCACGCGTCATCGACGACCGGCACCAACTGCTGGTCGGTCCACGGCACCCGCTGGCGAACGCCAAGTCCGTGACGCCGGCCGAGCTGACCAAGCACCCCCTCTGGATGCCCGGCATGTCCGACCCCGAGCCGCTCGGCTACTACGACGACCTGGCGGCGACCTTCGGGCTCACCATCGACACGCTCGGACCGAGCTTCGGCGTGGAAGCGCTCCTCGCCGAAATCGCGAACTCGAACCGGCTCGCCACCTTCGTCGGCGACGGCTCGCGGTACCTGTGGCCGGAGAGCTATGACCTCCGCCGAATCCCCGTGATCGACCCGATCCCGGTCTACCCGCTGTCGGTGATCTGGCGAGCGGACAATCCGCATCCCGTGCTCGCCGACTTCCTCGCGTACCTCCGGGCCGGGTACCAGACGAGAGCCCGCGATAACGTGTGGACCCCGGACTGGGCAGGCTGAGCCTGGGCGGCTGATAAGCGCCGGGTGCGACGGCCCGGCCGAAAGTGATATCGAGAGGATCCGGTGACGGTGATGTCCGACCTGTTCGACTACGACGCGGAATTGCGCCTGCACAACGAACTCTTCCGCGCCGCTGCCCGCGTCGGCTCCGGCGACCGCGTGCTCGACGTCGGTTGTGGCATGGGCCAGTCCACCCGCGAAGCCGCCGGCGCCGCCGTCGCCGGAAGCGCGGTAGGCGTGGACGTCTCCGAACGAATGCTCGAACGGGCCCGTCAGCTCAGCGCCGACCAGGGACTGCCCAACCTCACTTTCCAGCAGGCGGACGCCCAGGTACACCGCTTCCCACCGGCGCAGTTCGACCTCTGTATCAGCAGGTTCGGCACGATGTTCTTCGCCGACCCGGTCGCCGCGTTCACCAATATCGGGCACGCTCTGCGCCCCGCGGGCCGCCTGGTGCTGCTGGTCTGGCAAGAGCGCGACCGCAATGAGTGGGCGACCGCGATCCGCCAGACCTTCCCCGCCGCTCCAGGCGCACCTGCTGGTCCGGACCCGTTCTCACTCGCCGACCCGGCCACCACCGAAGGCATCCTGACGGCGGCAGGCTTCACGGAAGTCAGCTTCACCGACGTGCGCGAGCCCGTCTACTACGGCCCGGACAGCGCCGCCGCCTTCGATGCGGTGCTTCGCCTGTGGGAATTCAAAGACCTGCTTGCCAGCCTCGGCGCAGCGGCGGCCGAGCAAGCAAGCGCGCGGCTACGCGCCACGCTCGCCGCCCACACCACCGATGGTGGCGTCTACTTCGACTCGCGTGCCTGGATCATCACCGCCCGCCGTCCCTGACGCTGTGACCAGCCACGTCGTACGGTCGCTGCGTCGGCGCCGTCGCGGCCCGTCCGGAGGAAGCGGCCGTGGGCGGCCATTCGCGTGGGATCACCAAGCCAGGTCGAGTAGTTCGTCGATCACCGGCTCTGGGCCGCCGTAGGTGAGGTACGCGATGGCCACCATGGGTGCGATCACCCGGCTCCAGGCGTACAGCCTGTCCCCATCGAGTCCGCACGCGGTCGCCACCCGCTGGCAACGGCGCTCGACACCCTCGTGTCCGGCACCGGCCACCACGTAGTCGACGGCGTCGAAGCACGGATCGCCCACGCACGCCTTCGGATCGATCGCGATCAGACCTCGCGCCGGGCCGCCGTCGAGGACGTTGCCGAGATGCAGATCGCCGTGCAGCAACACCAGCGTGGCCTGAGTGTCCAGCAATGTCTCACAGCGCCGTATCGTCCGCTGCCACGTGTCCTGATCGATCCGAGCGCCGATGGCCGGTTCGGACAGCCTCCGGCCGATCCGGCCGAAGGCCTCGTCACACCGACCGCGCAAGTCCCACGGCCATCGCGCGGGCGGGGCAACGCCGTGCAGTGCGGCGAGCAACTCTCCCCACTGTTGCGGCAAGGACGTCTGTGGCATGTCTTCGGCCTCGGTGCCGGGTAGGACCTCCTCCAGCACCATCGCCCCGGCCTCCGCGTCGGTGGCCAATACGGCTGGCACCCGACCTGAAGACGCGAACACGCGCAGCATCTCCACCAGCTTGGTCAGTAGTGCCAGATCCGGACTGAGCTTGAGAACCGCTGGCGTCCCATCAGGCCATTGACAGCGGAAAACGACAGACGAGGCTCCACTCTCGAACAGTTCACCGAGCACGAGACCCCACCGGGAAGCCAGCCGCGTGGCGAGGATCGGGACCTCAGCGAGCCAGTCCTCGGCCTCAGGACCAAAACGACCCACCAACCGCGCGCCGACGTCTCCCATGTTCACCCCGGTAGTCAAGTCCGTTCGTCCAGCGGGCAGCAAATCGAATGCGGGCCTGACTCGGTGACAACGCTGCCCACGCTAGACATCATCCTCGACGCGGGCCAGCGAATTCTCCACGACCGGCCGATGCAACTGGAGCAGCGACAGCGAGCGGACGTGGTCAGAGGCCGAACATGGGCCTGCAAGCTGTCATTCCGTCCACTCTGGTCACGGGTCGGGTCTGTCGAGTCCACGTCTCCCGCGTGAGCCGCAGCCGGTCGGAGACGAGTACCTCCTCACAGCGGGCGTCGACGGAGATGGATAACTCGGCCTATTCCTGCCTAACCGTCGCAGCAGCTTTCACCGGGCTCGGACGCCGTCGAGGATGAGCGCGACGACAGCTGCGGACTCCGCTACGACCTGGGGGGAGCGCCACTCCGCAGCGTGCGCCGGATCGTGGAAGCGGCCGGTGGCGTGAAAAATGGCCAGGGCGATCGCTTCCGGGTCGCCGGCCGCGAAGTCGCCGCTGGCGATGCCGTCGACGACGATGGCGCTGATCTGGGCGAGCAAGAAGGCGATATGAGCTGAGGGCACGGCGCTGTGCTCCGCCGCCAGCACCCGGAAGGTGGCGAACAGTTCCGGATCCTCCCTTGCCTTCGCCCATTTCATGGCGAACATGGTGGTGAGCAGGCCATTCAACCGTTCAGGTGGGGTCAGTCCTGAATCCTGGACCGCCGCGGCCAGTTCCTCTCGCCCCCGGTCGAGCCAACGCTGTATCACGGCCTCGCGCAGCGCCGCCTTGGACGAAAAATGCCGGTACACGCTCCCATGGCTCACGCCGAGCACCCGCGCGACATCGAGCACCGTGGCCTTCTCCGGACCGTGGCGGCGCAGTACCTCTTCGGTGGCCGACAAGATCGTCTCCGGGTCGAGTGGCTCGCGGCGCATGAGGCCTCCTGGTCGAGCTGGTGCGAGGCCGACATTCGTGCCTAGGGCAAGGAATGTACGGCGATGGACTGACAGACGTCAAACTATGTCAGTTTGTCCCGCGGCTCCCGCAGTCTGGATGACAAAATTTGCAATCTGTCAGTCCATGGTTGTAGCGTGGTGCTCATGGAGACATCAGGCAAGGACGCTCACGATCTGTCCGGCGACCGGGACGCTTTCACCTCTACCGCTTCGTTCGCCGGACGCACCGTGTCCAGGGTCGGCTACGGCGCGGCGCAGCTCGACCGCCTGCGCGACCGCCGCGACGAGGCCGTCGCGCTGCTGCGCCGCGCGGTCGGGCTGGGCGTGAATCACGTGGATACCGCCGAGTTCTACGGCTTCGGCTTCGTCAACGACGTGATCCGCGAAGCCCTGCGCCCCGAAGACGACGTCCTGGTCGTCACCAAGGTCGGCGCCGACCCCAACCCGGGCGGACGCCTGCCGCTGCGTCTCGCGCAGCGACCCGAGCAGCTGCGCGCCAGCGTCGAGGACAACCTGCGCAGCCTCGGCGTCGACCGGCTCCCGGTGGTCAACCTCCGCCGCCTCGACTCCGGCCCCGGCCTGCGTCCCGACGGCGATCAGGTGGTCGACCTCGACGATCAGCTCGCGGTGATGACCGCCCTGCGTGAGGAGGGCAAGATCGGCGCGATCGGCCTGAGCAGCGTCACCCTCGACGGCCTGCGCCGCGCCCTGCCCGCGGGCATCGTCTGCGTGCAGAACGCCTACAGCCTCGTCTCCCGTGGCGACGAGGACATGCTCGAACTGTGCGTGGCCGAGGACATCGCCTGGGTGCCGTTCTTCCCGCTCGGCGGAGCCTTCCCCGGCCTGCCCAAGGTCACGGATGAGCCTGCCGTCCACGCCGTGGCCGAGTCGCTGGGTGTCACGCCGTCGGCGGTCGGCCTCGCCTGGCTGCTGCGGCACGCCCCGAACGTGCTGCTCGTCCCCGGCACCGCCGACGCCGTCCATCTCGAGGCCAACATGGCGGTCGACGAGATCACCTTCGACGACGCCACCCGCGCCACCCTCGACGCCGTCGAGTCCCGCTCCAACGAAGTCCCGATCGGCTAGGCAGGACGGCGATGGGACGTCAGAACAATCAGCATCGAATGGAGCGATAAAGGATCACGAAGGCTATCGTCTACCGCGAAAACGGCGGCACCGACTCAACCGCACCACCGAGACCTGTATCGAGCTCTGGCTGCGCGCCGCCCGACTCGAAGAACGCGTCTGAGAACTGTCGCAGCAGCCGCCGCTCGAAGCCTCGGGCGCCTGTCCTTCGAAGCCGCCTACCCTCCACAAAGGACGAAAAGTCTACCCATTCGCCCGTTTCATACCGCCATGACCGTTTCATGCGTGCCCCTGAAGGCCACCATGACAGCGTTAAACGCCGTGAAGGCTCCCATCAGGGCACACGGCAATGCCTGGGGTCGCGACCGAAGGGGACCTTCCCTCGACTCAACCTTGCAAAAGTCCCCTTCACCAGAACAGACCGTGTGAAAGTCCCCGTCAGTCACGCGGCCCTAGGAGGCTGCTGAATAATCGGCGTGTCTCCTTGAAATGGCATGCTGAGCTGGGAGAATAGTGTCATGCAGGGTGTGGAGCGGGCGGATCGGGAGTTTCTGGACGCGCGAGCACTGGTCGGTCAT
>NZ_JAYMZS010000096.1:0-12391 GCF_035828755.1 Amycolatopsis sp. H20-H5
GCGCTGGCCAACAAACACAGGCTTCTAGCCGCACCTTTGGACCCAACCACCGTGGTTGAGCCCTGAGACACGGTTAGAAGCCTGTGTCTTTTGGCCAGCGCGCTCACAAACTCGCGCCGCCAGGCCGCCCCGACCAGGTACGAAAGTGCGGCTTTTGCTTGAAGGGGGGCGACCTACCGTCGCGAGTTGGGAGGGCCTGGCGGCCGCGAAAGAGGGCGCGCGGCGGTGAAGTCTCCACTCGCAAAGCTCGCGGAGACGCTGTGGTCCCGGACCACAGCGGTGGCTGGGTTTTAGCGGTGCGTGTCGGGGGCAAGTCTGGATGAACCGGTGACAAGCGCACCTAAGCCTGGGCGGTTCCACCCACCGTAAAGTCTTGGGGTCCGTGACAAGCGTGGCCGAGTCTTGGCGTCCAAGGCCAGGCGTAGCCAAGTCTTGGAGGCACGTGACAAGCGCGGCCGAGTCCGGATGAACCGGTGACAAGCGTGGCCAAGGCTTGGCGTCCAAGGCCAGGCGCACCTAAGCGTGGGCGGGTACGGGGAGTCTCTCCAGCACTTTTGACTGTCCCTGAAGGCCACCATGACGGCGTTAGACGCCCCAAATGTTCCCTTCACGCCACGATCCCCGGACGCCGCTTTGACCGTTGCTTCAGCGGGTGCGGGGCCAGGGGTTGGCGGCTTCGAGTTGTGCGGCCAGTGACAGCAGTTTGGCCTCGCCGCCGGGGGCGGCTATCAGCTGGACGGACGTCGGGAGGCCGGCTGGATGGCTGCCGATCGGTACGGACAGGCCGGGGTAGCCCGCGAGGTTCCACAGGCCGGTGAAGCCGCCGACTCGCAATGACGGCACCGTGTTCGCGAGCCAGTGGCGGGTGTGCCAGCGGTGGGCCCTTGGCGGCAGGGTGGCCAGCGTGGGCGTGATCAGGACGTCGTAGGCGCTGAAGAACTCCTCAGCGCGTGCCAGCCAGTTGTCACGGGTGGCCTCGCGAACCCGGCCTGCGCGGATCAAGAACCGCCCGAGTCGCACGTGCGCTCTGGTCCGGGGTTGCAGCAGCTTGTCGTCGAAGTCCTTCGCCTGCGCCGCCGGTCCGGCGAACCAGCGCACGATGATGCCGCCAACAGCCGCGGCCCCGTAACGCGGCGTGGCCGCACTCACGGCGTGGCCCACCTCCCCGAGTAACTCCCCCGCCCTGTCGACAGCCGCGACGAACTCCTTGGGCAGTGGCGCCCTGGTCAGTGGCACCTGCGTCGACATGGCGATCCGCAGTTCGCCCGGCGCTTCGACCGCGGCCAACTCGGGCTGCTCGGCGAGGACGGCCATCAGCAGCGCGGCATCGGCGACCGTGGTGGCGAGCGGCCCGTGCGCCGACATCCCGAACCAGCCTTCCTCCCCCGGTTCACGCACGACCCCGCGTCCGGGCTTGAGCCCGACCAGGCCGCACATCGCCGCGGGCAGCCGGATCGAGCCGAGGCCGTCGGTGCCGTGCGCGATCGGAACCAGTCCCGCGGCGACGGCCGCGGCGCTCCCGCCGGACGATCCGCCCGAGGTGTACGACGGCTCCCACGGATTGCGCGCGACGCCGTCCGGGGTGTCGCTCATCGGCCAGACACACAGCTCGGGCACGCGGGTCAGCCCGACGATCACGGCCCCGGCGGCCCGCAGCCTGGCGGCGATCACGCCGTCCTCACCGAAGGGCTCCCGCGCCCCGGCCCGCGATCCCCACCCGGCGTACTCGCCCGCCACCGCGGTGACGTCCTTGACCGCGACCGGCACTCCGGCCAGCGGCAGTTCGGCCAGGTCAGGCCGCTGCGCCAGGCCCTTCGCCTCAGCCAGTGCTTCCTCCGCCCGGACCCGCCGGAAGGCGCCGATCACGCCGTCGGCGGCCGCGATCCGGTCCAGCGCGTCCTGAGTGACCTGTACCGGGTCGAGCTCGCCGGACCGCACCGCTTGAGCGATTTCCACCGCAGTCAAAACCATGCGGGAACTCTAATCCCGAGCACGGACCCGGCGGACTCAGATCGCTCCGGCGCGCAGGGCGTAGGCGACGGCGTGGGCCCGGTTGTTGAGCCCACAGCGGGTCATCAGTCCATAAAGGACATTTTTCACGGTGCGTTCGGAATAGGACAGTTTGACCGCGATCTCCTCGGTGCCGAGACCCTCGGCCACCAGCCGGAGCACGTCGCACTCGCGCGAAGCCAGCCCGGACAGCGTGAGCCCGTTGGGTTCCAGCACGTCCCGCCGCATGCGCTGGACCTGCGACAGCAGTGCGCCCTGGAGCCGGGGCGGCAGGCTCGCGGTGCCGTCGCCCGCCGCGAGCACGGTGGCGATCAGCTCGGCGCCACCGGTCTCGTGGCGGGGCAGGATCGCCACCACGCCGCACTCGATGGCGGCCATGAGGTCGCTCTCGCGGAAGTGGTCGACGATGATCACGACGTCCGGGCCCGCCAGGCGGTCCGACTGCCGCACCAGGTCCCGCATCGTGGCGAGGACCTCGTCGGTGATGTGCTCTTCCATCACCAGCAGGACGTCGGCGCGGGCGTGCTCGCCTTCGCTGAGCACGTGCAGGTCGGAACGAGTGTGCAGGAGACTGATCGCGCCCGATCGGGTGATCGGATCGGACGCCTGAACAGTTACTTCGACGGGCTTCACGAGTGCTCCTGCCGGTGACCACTGAAGTCGATGCCCGCAGTGTTCCCCGGAAGACTTCACAGCTGCCCTATTGCACTTCACGCGTCTCTAGAGAACCTGCAGGGGCAGGTCAGCAGCACTAAATCGGCTCAGGAGAGCTCGTTAAGCGCGTCGAACACCTCGTCCGCGAAGGTGTCGGCCACCCGGGGGACGTCCGGCAGGGGCAGTGGCGGGACCGGCGGCGTCGCGTCGAAGCGGGGACCCGGCGGAGTGTCGGACGAACTTTCGTCGTCACTCGAATCGGTGACGGGCTCGGGACTCCAGTCGATCACCAGCTCGACCTGGTCGTGCCCGTCGTCGGTGATCCCCAGCGCGTCGACGGTGTGCCCGTCCGCGTAGTCCTGGATCTGGTCCCGCCGGTGCTCGCGGCCGAAGTCCCGCAGAGCCTCGCCCATGCCCGCGACCAATGCGTGGTTCACCGCCGCGGCCCTGGCCCGGTCGAGGTCGGTGTCGGCGAAGCCGTGAACGACGATCTCGACCCGCGGCATCGGCTGGTCGCGCAGGTCGTTGAGCATCCCGCGCATGAGCAGGTGACGCGCCAGCGCGTCGAGGCGCGCGCGGTCCTGGGCCGAGAGCTCCGCCGAATCCGGGGTGAACCCGAAGCTCCGGGTCTCCAGCGAACCCTGCCGCTCGGCCGGATCCGGATCCGGCAGCGACTCGACGTCGTCCAGGTCGCCGGGGTCGGGCAGGAAGGCGTCCGGCTCGGGAGACGGCGCTCGAGCCGCCGCCGGGTTCCGGGCGTCGGCCAGCTGCTGGTCGTACTCCTGAACCGCCTGCCACCAGGCGGCTTCGGACTGGTCAGCGGCCTGCTGGGCGTCGTGCGCGGCTTGGCGGGCGTCGCGGTGCGCGAGCTCGGCGGCACGGTCGACCCCGGCCGGGTTGGTGGCCGTCTCCGGCTGGAAGTCGGCCTCCAGCGCCGCACGTTCGGCGTCGATGCCGTCCAGCTGCCCCTGCAGCGCGACGATCTCGCCCTGCCAATGCGCCACCGCGGTCTCGTCGACTTCGCCGTCTCCCCGGAACAGGGCGTTTCGCCGCCGTTCCGAGGCGGCGAGCTCGCTCCGGAGGGTGTCGCGCCGGTTGCCGAGGTCGTCCAGCTGATCACGCAGGCCGTCCTGGCGACGCTCCGCATCGGCCCTGGCCTGCGAGGAAAGGTCGTTGGCCTGACGAGTGCCGTCCACGGTCAGCTGCCGCGGCTCCACCTTGGCGACCGCCTTCGACCAGGCGTCACCCTTCGCGGCGAGGTCGTCGACGGCCGTCTTGAGCCCGTCCGGCAGGTCACCGGCGAGGCCCTGCGCGGCCGCGTCCCGCATCCGGATCACGTAACCGTCCCGCACACCGACCTCGGTGACGACGTCGTGCCGGTCGCCGAGCGGGTTCCACGAGTGCCCACTCGGACGCGCGACGAACCGGAACTCGGCGTCGAACACCAGTGCCCGCGTGCGTTTGTCCTCGGTCACATTGTCCTGTGTGGACTGTGGAGTGGTCACCGAGTGGGCGGCGAGCGTGCCCTCCTGGGTGAGCTTGCGGCCCGGACCGCTGTCGCCCAGTTTGGTCTCCGGCGTGCTCGATCCCCGGACCGAGCCGAAGTTGTGCTTGCCCTCCGCGGCCGAGTCCGCGCCGGTGGGGTGGTTCACCCCACCGCCTCCCTGCGGGCCGACGGCCGTGGTCGAGAAGCCGTTGCCGGTGACGACGCTTTCCTTCTGCTCCCCCGTTTGCTTCCGCGATCCGCTCACCTCGACGCTGGCGCTGGCCGAAGCGAGCGCCGGGTTCCCGCCGAGCCGGACGTGCACCTCCAGGTCGCGGCCCAGGCTCGACGGCAGCGGCAGCGCGAAGCCGCCATCCGCCAGCGCCGGGAGGCCGCCCTTGAACATGGCGGCGTTGAGCGAGGCGGTCAGCGCCAGCTCGGTCTTCGAGTCGACCTCGACGCCCGACCGTTCGAGCGCGTCGCGGGCAGCGTCGACCAGCGCGGTGACGTCACCGAAGAAATGGTCCGTCTTGAAGGTGCCCGTCGCGGGCAGGGCCGAATGGCCGGGCGCGGCGTGCCAGTTGCGCAGCGCGTCCGGGGTGCCCTGGGTGGCGTCGACGGCGACCGCCAGGCCTGTCTGACCGAACTTCGCGCCGTTGGGCGGGGTGGGCAGGGAGTCGCCGACCATCTTGCGGATGGTGACCTCGCGGCTCACCGGCGCGGCCGCGAACCGCTCGCCGCCACGCTCGATCCGCAGGTCGAACAGCAACTCGGCGTGGTACTCGGCCTTCGGCCCGGTGACCGACGCGCTCTGCTTGTACTCGGTCTCGGTCTTGTCCGTCCGGGTCCTGGTTCGCGACCCGAAGCTCGCCTCGGCGGTCTGTCCCAGCGCGACGAATCCGCTCGCCGGGCCGTGTCCTGTGGTCGGCTGCGCCTGTCCGTCCGGAGTGGACGATTGATGCGTCATCCGCCCGGCGAGCCGGGCCGATGCCAGCAGTGAAGCGATCGTGCGGTTGGCCGTCTTCTCCTTGGTCTTCACCACCGAAGCCTTGTCGTCGACCGCGAGCTTCGCACTGTGGTCGATCCCGCTGAACACCGGCGGCGCGGTGAACTCGGCGCCGACGGAGACGTAATAGGTGTGGCCGGAAAAGCGATCCTCGAGCCGCAGCGGCTTCGTCTGGCCGCCGTTGAGTGTACTGGTCATCGAGCGGTTGACGTCGGAGAGGAATTCCACCACCGCGCGGCGGTTGTCGTGCGAGGTATCCAAAGTGGATTTGGGGAGTAGCCGATCGGCCGCGTCCTGGCCGAGCCGCTGGACGAGCTGGTGGTGCAGCGCCGGGATCTGGTCCGTCAAGTCCACCGGCGCGGTGATGCCGCCGATGCCGATCGAGGAGACCTGGCCGGGCCCCATCGAGGACGACGGCGCGACTGTCCGTTGTGGAGCGGGCTGTTGTGCGGCGGCCGCCTGGTTCTGGAGCTCACGCAGCTGGGCGTCGTTGACCCACATCACCACGGCGCCGGGCAGGTCGAACTGCTCACCGCGACTTTCGACGGGCTGGCCCTTCTTCAGCTCGAAGCGGTCGAGGTTGCCTCGATGCCGGGTCTCGGCGACGACAGTGGCCCGGACGTCGACCTTCACGAGGTGCCGTTTTTCGGGCCCGCCAGAAAAGGTGACCTTCTCGCCGGACTTGACCTCGTTCTTGGTGGTGTCGCCGCGCCCGGCCGCCCATGGCGTCAGCTGCGCGCCGACCGTGCCGCCCGCGCGGCTGTCGGTCTGGTCCTGGGTCGAGGTCACCGGCGCGTTCGGCGAGCCCCAGGCGCCGAGGTTCTGCGTGATCGAGTCCGCGAAACCCTTCGAGTTGGAGACCTTCGAGTTGGCGCCGAAAGCGTTGGTAATCTTCTGGTACTCCTTGGCGGGCAGCACCTCCACGGCCGTCGGGCTAAAGGAAACGCCGACCGTGCCGTGCTCGTCGGCGCGGCGGCGGCCATAGTGCAGGCCGTCGACGACAACCGGGCGGCTGAACAACCGCGGATCGTTACGCAACGCTTCCGGGGACAGTTTGTCCGAGATCCGGCCGGAGTTGCTGCCGCCGGAGAAGCCGAAAACGGTATCCCCGGACGCGCCCACGAGCGACTGTTTGGCCGAGGACTGCAGGTGCTCGGCGCCGACGAACGTCACGATCTCCGCGTTGTCCAGCACCCGTGAACCGCCGGTGCTCAGCCCGGCGATCGACGGGCTCGCGACCTGAGTGGACGGTCCCGGTTGGACGGTCAACCGGGGCGGCGGAGTGGTCGTGACGTGGTGTTCGGGGACGAGAAGCCGCAGCGGCACGGTGGTGAACCCGAGGAACTGGTGCTGCGTCGGCGGGGTCTGGCGGCCGGGCTTGCCGAAGCTGATCCGGCGGACGTCGGTGTTGTGCCGGACATAGGAGGTGATCTCCGGCGCGATCGTCAACGACCCGTGGAACTCGCGAAGGTCGCGCGAACCGAGGTCGCCGTCCTCGGCAAGACTGTCCCCGTGCGACCTCGTGACGCTGCTCTCACCATCGGTCGCGGTCTTGGCCGAGTTCGTCCAGGTCCACGCGCCGCGGACGCCGCCGACGACCTGGCCCGACATCGTGGGAGCGGCCTGCCCCAGCACCCGTGCCTGCACCCCGAAACTCGCCGTCGTCGAGCGTCCCGCCGAAAGCGACGAGCCGCTCTTGTCCTTGAGTTTGCCTTCCGCGCTGATCTTGTCAGCGGTGAGCAGATCGCCGTCGCGACCAATGTCCAAAGTGGCCTTGAGGCCGAGGTTCACGTGATAGTCGTGGAACATCGACTTCTTGACCATCGGCAGCTGCAGCCCGGGACCCAGCATGCGATCGACCAGCTGGGAAAGCTGCTGATCGGACAGCACAGACCGGATGTCGGCGTCGCGCTGGAGGACCGCGGTGACCCCGGCCGAAATGCCCTTGGCGAAATCGCCGTCACCGAACTGGCGGATGAACTTGTCGCTGCTGAGGTGGTAGTCCTTGCGCCCTGGCACGCGGCGCAGCGCGTCGGCGACGGCCTGGTAGAGCTTGCCGCCACCGTCGAAGTCGTCGACCATGCTGCCGCCGAGGGACTTCCCCGACTCGATGTGGGCGGGGGCGAAGTGCTGCCGGGGTCGCGCGGCGTTCGGATTCGGTGCCACGGTGGGGGTCAAGCCACCGCGGCCGGCATCCTGGGCGGTGGACCACTGGAAGCCGGTGAGCGCGCCGAACAGGGTCCGCGGCTGTTGCCCGGCGACGCGGACCTGCAGGTCGTACTCGGTGCGATACCGCACCGCGGTCCCGGTCGCCTTGACCGAGGATTTCGCGACCGTGGTCGCGCTGTGCTCCTGAGTGTGGTCCTTCACGGAACTGAGCGCGCCCGTCGGGCCGACGGCGAAGGCGATCGCGCCCGCGTCGCCGCCGATGCCGACGACCAGCGAGCCGCCGCCCTGGCGTTTCGTCTCCAGTTTGGTGGTGGTGTCGAACTTGGCGGCTGCCTTGCGGGTGCTCTCGACGTCGTCGATCGAGTCGATGACCTGCACCCGGCGCGGCACCACCCGCATCTCGATCGCGCTGCCCTTGGTCGAGAAGTCGAGAGCGTTTCCCTTGGCGCCCTTGAACAACGGATCCGAGCGCACCCAGCCCTGCTCCGGGTTGGCCGCCGGATCGGTGACGACCATCTTGGGCAGCTGAGCCTTGATGTTGCTCTCACCGAGGAACTTCTGCAGCACGGAGCGACCCGGCGAGCCGATCCTGGTGAACTTCGCGGGCAGCTCGCGGCCCACCCAGCCGACGAGGTCGTGCCCGTTGACGACCACCTCCTCGGCGGCGAACTCCTTCGGCGGCGGAGTCGTCAGGTTCTGGGTGAGATCGCCGACCGGCTGTTTGAGTCCTATCGGGACACTCAGGTCCACAGACCCCGTGGCGGTGTGCCCGTGCCCGCCGACGTTGTGGCCGTCACCGTCGGCCAAGGAGATCTCGAAGCCGACGCCGACGGTGACTTCCCGCGCGCCCTTGACCTCGATCGCGTGCTGGCCACGGAACCGTTCGGTGGTGTCGCGACTGCCCGCGGTGTTGGGCGCCACCGGGATGTCGGCGCTGGCCCCGACGACCAACGGCGGGAGCGCCGAAACGAACGCGTTCAGTGGCAGGTTCGTTTCCCGGGATTCCGAAGTGGACTTCTTGACCTCGTTGGCGTGCTTGGACTCGGCGGACATCGCGTCCTTGGCCTCGGCGCCGACGTCGAGGTTGTTCCAGTCGAAGGTGGCCTTGACGGTCAGCTCGTGGGGCCTGCCGCCGATCATAACCGCGAATTTCCTTCCCCGGCCGAGGAAGGAGCCGAGGTCACTCTCGGTCAGGGACTGCACCGGGTCGATCCCCTTGACCTTGACCCCGTGCGCGAAGTTGCCCGTGATGAGCTGGTCGATCTGGGTGCCGACGTCAGCACCCTGCGTCCTGCGCAGCTGCGACGCCAGGCCGAGGCGACTGCTGTCGGCCAGGTACGGCGGAAGGTCGTTCCTGACAGTCGTCGCCGTCGCAGGAGCGGCCGGGTCAGGGTTGTTGTCCGGAGCCGAGTTCGTGGAGGACTCGCCGTTCGGCGGGGGCGTGAGATCGGCGAGCGGGATGTCGTCGTCCGTTGTGGACTGACCGAAGATCGACGACTGCGGGCCGCTGGGCTGACCGAACTGCCCGTGGCCGGGCGCTGGGTTCTGGGCTTGCCGCTGCGCCAACGCCGCCTGAGCGGCGGTGTCGCCACGATCGGCGAAGGCCTGCAGCGCGCCCACATGACCGTTCCCGGCGAGGTTCTGCAAGGCCTGGAGTGCGGACTGACTGCCCTGGCCCGCGAGATCGACCAAAGCGCCGACGTCGTTCCGTGTGGCGAGCGCCTGCAGCGCGTCTTGGTTTCCCTGCGAAGCCAACGTTTTGACCGAGTTGTAGGCGTTCTGGTTGTTCTGCTCAGCGAACGTCACCAACGTGTTCACGTCACCGAGTCCGGACAGCGCCGTGATCGCCGCGTTGTTCCCGTTGCCCGCCAGCGTCTTCACCGCTTCGTGTGCGGACTGGTTGCCGTTCTTCGCCAGCGACGTCAGCCCGTCCACGTCATTGTTGTCCGAGAGGACCTTGAGCGCGTCTGTGTTGCCGTTACCCGCGAGGTTCTTCACTGCTTCGTAGGCAGGCTGATTTCCTTTCAGTGCCAGCGAAGTGAGCCCCGATACGTCACTGTTGTCGGTCAAGGACTTCAGCGCGTCGGCGTTGCCGCCGCTCGCGAGTGTCTTCAGGCTCTCGTACGCGGGACTGCTTCCGTTCTGGGTCAACGACGTCAACGCGGGCACGTCGCCACTGTCGGAAAGCGCCTTCAAGGCGTCCGTGTTGCCCGTGCCCGCGAGCGTCTTCAGATTCTCGTACGCGGGGGCGACCTGCTTTTTCGTCAGATCGATCAGGGTGTCGACGTCACCCAGATCCGCCAGCGACCTGGCCGCGTCGGCGTTTCCCTTACCGGCGAAATCCTTGACCGCGTCGTGGGACGGCTGGTGGCCGCCCTTGGCCAGCTCGGTGAGCCCAGAAACGTCACTGTTGTCGGTCAAGGCCTTGAACGCCTCGGCGTTGCCGTTTTCGGCCAGTGTCTTCAGATTCTGGTAAGCGGGGCCGATCTGTTTCTTGGTCAGATCCACCAACGCGTCGACGTCGCCGAGGTCTGCCAGTGATTTCGCCGCGTCCGCGTTACCCTGCCCGGCCAGGCTCGTAATCGCGCCGTGGGCGGGTTTGAAGCCGCCCTTGGCCAGCTCGGTCAGCCCCGGAACGTCTCCGTTGTCCGTCAGGGCCTTCAGCGCGTCAGGATTTCCTCCGGCGGTGAGGGTCTTCAACGCGTCGTGGGCAGGCGCGTTCTTGTTCTGTGCCAACGTCACGAGCGCGCCGACCGCGTTGTGCGCCGACGGGTTGCCGCTCTTGGCGAGCTTGGTCAAGCCCGGCACGTCGCCCTTGGTGCCCATGGCGTTCAGCGCGTCGATGTTGCCGTTTCCCGCGAGCGTGGTCAGCGCCTTGTAGGCGGGCTTGCTGTCCTGGGAGGCGAGGTCGGCCAGCGACGGGACGTCGTTGAGGTCGGACAACGTCTTCAGCGCGCCAGGGTCTCCCTTGCCCGCGATGTACTTCACGACCGTGTAGGCGGGCTGGCTGCCCTTGCTGTTCAGATCCATCAGCCCGGCGACGTCGCCGTTGTGCCCCAACGCCGTGAGCGCGTTCAGATCCCCGTTGGCCGCGAGGTTCTTCACCGCGTCGTAGCCCAGCTGACCGCCCCTGGCCGCCACGTGGGCCAGGCCGTGCGAATCGCCGTGCGAAACCAGAGTGGCGAACGCGTCCGCGTGGTGGTGCGAGGCGGCCAGGTTGCTCAGGATGGCCGCGGCCACCTCGTTCTTGTTGGGCCGGTAGGCCAGGTCGGTGAGCGCGGTGAGCGGGTTCTTGCCATCCAGCTCGGGACGAACGGTCTGGTCCCCCAGCTGCGCGAGCGACGAGACGGCGTGCAGATCACCCTGTCCCGCGATCTGCACCAGCGACTGGTGCGCCGCGGTGTCACCATTCCGGCCGCGGTCGGTCAGCGTTTTCAGCGAGTCCCGATGCCCCTGTCCGGCAAGCGTGGTGAGCGCGGGCAGATCCCCGTTGGCAGCTTGGTCGTACGGCGACGACGTCACCGTCGTCGGCGGATTGCCACCATGCAGGGCGGCATACGGCACATCGTATACAGTAGACAAGCTGGTGGAATTCTTCTCCAGCATCCACAGCTCACGCGGCATCAGGGCGGCGTCCGGCCCGTACATGCCGTCGGTCATCAGGCCGTTGTCGACCATCACCCGGTTGCGGACGTCGCCGACGGGCCCGTTCTTGCCATGGTGCTGCGCGCCCGGCCTGGTGTCCTGGAAGATCACGCCGTTGTTGACGTAGTGGTCCAGGAAGCCCAGGGTGTGCCCGACCTCGTGCGCGAGGGTGTGATCGTTGTCGTCGAAACCCCACTTGCGCTGGAAGCTGCGCTCCCCGTCCGGGTGGATGTCCACGGTGACGTGCGGGTCGCCGGTGGCCGGGACGAACTCGACGCGGACGTGCAACTGATCGCCGCTCGGCAGCCGGTAGCCCTGGTTGTAGAACCGGTTGATGCCGCGTTCCATGCCGGTGTGGATGGCCGCGATGTTCTGCGGGGTGGCACCGGCGGGGGTGTTGAGGTGCACCTTGACGGTGAACTCCTTGACCCACTTGCCCGGCAGGACCTCCAGCCGGCGAAGGTCGTAACCCAGCGGACCATCCTCGCCCGCGAGCGTGATCTTGGGCTGCGCCTTGCCCGGGACGAACTCGATGCTGCTCGAGTTCGCGATACCGATGATCTGCGACGAGATCGTGGAGTGCGCCTGCGGCCGGGCGTGGTCCCACTGTGAGACGTGCACCGGCTGATCCGGGCGCATCCAGTCGGCCGTCTGGTCGGTGCTGCGACGCCATTTCGGATCGTCGAGGATCGTCTGCTTCGGATCCAGGTTCGTGCCCTGGGTGAACGGCGCGGGATCGGGTGAAGAGTGATCACCCGCCGACTGGGGGGTCTGGTCACCAGCCGGCGGGGAGTTCTGGGGTGACGAAGAATCCTGCGGCACCACCGGATCGGGAGCGGTCTGTGCGGCAGCCGGTTCGGGTGTCGGCTGAATCCTGGCCGGATCTGTCGGCTGGGTCGTGAGCGGATCGGCCGCTGGCTGCGTGGTGGCCGGTCCAGGCGTGGGCTGCGTACCAGCCGGACTCGGGCTGGGCTGCGCGGCGGGCGTCTGTTGCGTGGTGCCCGGACCCGTCGTGGGCTGGGTGGTCGTCGGTTGCGGGGTGGCCGTGTCCTGGGACGAACCGTTCTGTTGCGGTGCGGCGAAAATGCTGTCCGGCTGGGAGGTGACCGTCGAGACTTGGTTCGTGCTGGTGGTCGGGACGGTGGCTTCCGGGCCGGGCTTGACCGGCGTGTTCGGCTGGGCGCCGATGGGGCTCTGGGCGGTCGGACGGCTGTCTGTGCTCGTGGGGTCGGTGGCCGTCGTCGGCTTGGTTGTGTTCTGCGGCGCTGTGTTCTGCGGCGCTGTGTTCTGCGGCGCTGTGTTCTGCGGCGCTGTGTTCTGCGGCGCTGTGTTCTGCGGCGCTGTGTTCTGCGGCGCTGTGTTCTGCGGCGCTGTGTTCTGCGGCGCTGTGTTCTGCGGCGCTGTGTTCTGCGGCGCTGTGTTCG
>NZ_JAYMZS010000096.1:12489-37889 GCF_035828755.1 Amycolatopsis sp. H20-H5
CTGTGTTCTGCGGCGCTGTGTTCTGCGGCGCTGTGTTCTGCGGCGCTGTGTTCTGCGGCGCTGTGTTCTGCGGCGCTGTGTTCTGCGGCGCTGTGTTCTGCGGCGCTGTGTTCTGCGGCGCTGTGTTCGACGAGGACTGTGGACCGCTTCCGCCCAGGGTGTCGGGAGGCAAGGCAGCGGGCTGCGGACTGGTGCTCGTGGGGTGCTGACCGGTACTCGGTGAGCTATTCGTTCCGGTGCTCGCGGTCGGATTGGTCGGTGTGTTCAGTGGTGTGCCGGAGGCAGGGGCCTGCGACGGGTTCGCGGTCGAGCCAAGCCCCTTCGACGACACGCTCGACGGAGACTGCCCCTGCCCGTTCGACGAACTGGTGCCGCTGTGCGGTGATCCGCCAGGCTGGTTTGCCTTCGATGAGCCGGTGTTGTGGCTGGTGGACGTGTTCGGGGAGCCACCGGTCGGGTTGCCGGAACCGTGCTCACCACCCTGCGGGCCGCCAGCTCCGGAGCCGGAACCAGGAGAACCGGAACCCGAGCCCGAGCCAGGAGAACCGGAACCGGATCCGGGGCCCGAACCAGACCCAGGACCGCCAGAGCCCGACCCCGAGCCGGGCCCGAAGTCGGAACCAGACCCCGAACCAGCCCCGGAGTCGGAACCGGGGCCCGAACCAGAGCCGGAACCAGGACCAGGACCGCCCGAGTCCCCACCTGGACCGAGATCCGTCCCGCCCAGGTTCGGGCCGCCGCCGATGTCCCCGGGGCCGTGCGGGGTCTCGACGGGTGGGTTGTGCTCGTTCATGTTCTCGATGGCCTTGGTGGCGGAGCCGCTGATCACGCCCGAGGTGAAGCCGAAGCCGAGGCTGTCGAAGTCCCCGCCCGTCGCGCCGGAGATGATCGCGCCGACCACGACCTCGGTGATGCCCTCGTTGAAACCGTTGCCCAGTGCGCTGTCGTTGTACTTCGGCGCGTACTTCGCGCCGCCCAGGTGGAGGCCGCCCATCATGCCGCCTGCCAGCGCGCCCGCGCCGAGCGACACCAGGGTGTTGAGCACGTCCCAGTCCTTGCGGTTGCCCTGGATGAACTGGATGATCTGGGCCAGCGCGTCCTCGAAGGCCTCCTCGATGCCCTCTTGGATCGCTTGCTGGGCAAGGAAACCGCCGATGCGCCCGAGGAACCGGGTGAACAGGTTGCGCACGGTGATCTGGGCCGCGGTGATGAATCCGGGGATGAGCGGCGCGGTGAACGGGCTGGCCAGCGCCCAGGCGATCTCGGCCGCCAGGAACGCGGCCTCGATCAGCATCGAGTACTTCGTGTACTCGACCTCCAGTGCCATTTTGCGCGCCTGCGAGCTGAGCTGGTTCGCCGAGGTGGCCAGCGCCGGGACGCCGTTGCCGAGTTTGCTCGCGAAGCCACGGAACTTGCGGCCGGTCTGGCCGCCGACGTTGGCCGAAACCTGGGCGGCCGCCTGGCTCAGGCCGACGACGGCTTCCTGGAGCTGGATGCTCGCGGTGTCCCAGTGGGCCGCCAGTTCACGCAGCTTGTCCTCGTCGCCCTCCGGGAAGAGGTCGCCGAGAATCGGCGCGAGCGCCCATTTCATCCAGCTCGCGGGCAACATGATGCTCATGGCACGGCCTTACGGATATGTCCAGCCGAGGCGCTCCGAGGCGGCGCGCAGGTTCCGGTCGACCTCCACCAGGCGGTCCTTCGCCTCGCGGATCCGGTCGGCCCCATCGGACAGCTCCACCGCCTGCTCCCACGGGTCGGGCGCGGGGGTGGCCACGTGCCGCGACATCAGGAATGTGGGCGTCGCCTCCACGGGCGGCCCCCACGGCGATTCGTATTCGAGGCCGCGACGCTCGTACTCGGCGCGCAACTGGTCGTCCTTCGCCTCGAACTGGTGCTGGGCCGCGGTCAGCCGCTGGTTCTCCCTCCCCAGCAGGCGTCCGGCCTCGCGCAGTTCCGGCTCGGTCGGGGTGATTCCCGGATACTCGAGGCCGAGGCCTTCCGCTACGGTCCTCATCTTCTTGTCCACAGCCAGAACTCGCTCATGCAACGGCTGTCCATTGTGGACGTGCGAGGCGAGGGGTTCCGAGTAGGTCAGGCCGAGGCGCTCGTGTTCGCCGCGCAGGTAGCCGTCCATCGCGAGCAGCCGGTTGTGCGCGACGCCGAGCTTCTTGCGCTCCCGCAGGACGCCGCGCTCCAGTTTCACCGACCGCAACGCCCGCCGGGGCCGCACCGGGCTCTGCTCCGTCGGCCGGAGCTGCGCAGGGGCGCCGCCCGCGGGGAGGTTAGGCATGATCTCGCCGACCTTCGTCGCGATCCGGGCCGCTCCTTCCTCGGTGTTCTCGAACTTCTTGCTCATGCTCTTGACACCCTCGCCGGTGGCGCGCATGACGTCGCCGAGCGCGAACACGCCATGGAGGAACTTGGTTTTGCCCGGCAGGTAGTTCTGCGCGAACTTCTTGCCGGCCGAGTCGTTGCCCCAGACCGGCCCGAGCCCTTCGGCCGAGGTGACCGCGCCGGTGGCGACCTGACGCACTCGTTCGCCGATTTCGTCGTACTCGCCGCTACCCCGGTTGAGGCCGCTGGTGTCGACAAAGAACCTTTCGCCCACAACGTCTCCTCGTGACTCAGTGCCAGTTCCGGAACGACACCGGCTCTTCGGGCAGCAGCGTGTCGAGCTCGGTCTCGCCGCTGAACATGGCGCGTGCGTCGAAGCCCGGCGGCAGCATCGGGGCGAGCAGTGCCGAGGCCTCGCCGAGTGCTTTCTCCCTGGCCTCGGCGATCGTGGCGAGGATGGTGGTGGCCAGCTCGACCGGGGCCATCCGGCGGTAGGCGTTGGTCGGGAACTTGAGCTCGGTGACCTCGCCGCCGTGCCCGACGGTGACCTGCACGACCTGCCGCGGCGCGGTCGCGGTGGCCGCGATCGCGCGCAACCCGCGCTGCATGTCGCCGAGACCTTCACGACGGCGCTGGTATTCGGCCGTCAGTTCAGCGATCTCCTGGTCGTAGGGCGATGACATGGCGAGACCTCCTTCTCCGGCGGCTTTCAGTTCACGCCGCGCCGGTCACGGAAACCAGGACAACTCTCCGGGGAGGGGATGCCCGGACACCAGTTCTGCCCTCGCGCCCCCTCAGCCGACCGACGCGAGGCCGGATTCGGGGACGGCGGTGAGATTGCGCGAGGAGAACGGTCCCAGGTCGGCCGGGGCGAGCGTGCGGGAAGCCGCGATCGCCGCGAGCCGCTGGGCGAGCTGGTGAGCGCCGCGCACGGTGCGGTCGCCGGACTCGGCGAGCTGCTCGTGCACCGCGGCCCGGACGTCGTCGGGGACCTGGTGACCACGCGCCGCCAGCCGCCGCACGGCCAGTTCGGTGAGTTCCGCGACGGAGTAGTCCGCGAAGTCCCACGCCTGGCCGAAACACTCCGCCAGCGCCGGGACGCGCTCGAACAGCGAGACCAGCGACGCCTGCTCGCCGAGCATCAGCACCACCGGGTCCGCGGCCGCCGCGCGGATGGCGCCGACCAGCGCTTCCGCCGCCTCGGTGTCCCAGTCGTCGTGCACCTCGACGACGAGCACCCCGCCCGCGGCGTCCTCGAACGCCGTGCGGACCAGGTGCTCGGCCTGGCCGGGCCACTGCGGGTCGAGTTCGCGATCGAGCGAGACACCGGCGACCTGGCCGACGCCGATCAGGCCGAGCTCCGACAGGCACCGGGTGTAGCGGCGGGCGAACTCGCCGCGACCGCTGCCGAGCGGGCCGCCGAGGACGACGTTGGCCTGCGTCCCGAGTGGCTTGCGGTCCTTCTTCAGCTGCGCCAGGCGCAGCAGCAGCTCGCCCGCCGCGCGGCGGATGTCGTCCTGGCCGACGAGTCCGGACAGCCTGGCCCATTCGCGGCTCGTCTTCACCGCGGCCGCCGGGGTCGTGTCGCCCGGCGACGTCTCGGGCTCGGGAGCGTTCCTCATGGCGGAAATCTCGCCAGCGAGGTCCGCCGCGGTCAGCCTGGAGAGCTCGGAGTCCTTCGCGGGCGGCTGCAGGGCCAGGCGTGACGCCTGGTTGCCGACCATCGCCTCGAACAGCTTGCGGGCCACGCGGCCGTTGCCGAACGTCTGTCCTTTCGGGACACGCTCGAAGTACTCGGTGAGCGCCTGGACGGCGTCGTCGGTGAGCTCGTAATAGTGCTTACGGCACAGGTTGGTGGTGATGGTGACGAGCTCGCCGACCGCGTAGTTCGGGAACTCGACGGTCCGGGTGAACCGCGAAGCGACACCAGGGTTGGACGCGAGGAACTGTTCCATCAGCTCGGAGTACCCGGCGACGATGACGACCAGCTCGTCGCGGTGGTCCTCCATCATCTTCATCAGCGTGTCGACGGCCTCCTGGCCGAAGTCCGGCCCGCTCCCGCCGGACTGCGCGGTCAGCGTGTACGCCTCGTCGATGAACAGCACCCCGCCGAGTGCCTTGGTGACGACCTCCTGGGTCTTGATCGCGGTGGCGCCGATGTACTGCGCGACGAGGTCCGCCCGCGCGACCTCGATCATGTGGCCCTTTTCGAGGATGCCGAGCTCGGCCAGCACCGCGCCGTAGAGCCGCGCGACGGTGGTCTTACCGGTGCCGGGCGGGCCGGCGAACACGAGGTGCCGGCTCATCGGCGGCATCGGGAGGCCCATCTCCTGGCGCAGTTTGCTCATCTTGATCAGGTTGATGAGCCCGGTGACCTCCTTCTTCACCCCGTCCAGGCCGACCAGGGTGTCGAGCTCGCCGAGCGGGCCCGCGAGCTCGGTGCCGCCCGCGCTCATCGCGCCGAACGGGCTGGTGCCGTCCCGCTCCTGCGCTTCTTCGGGCAGGTGCACGACCGACGGCGCTGCGGGGGCGCGCTCGTCGGTCGTCAGGTTGTCGACCGAGACGCGGTCGTGCTCGCCCCGGCGCACCGCGACGCCGCCGTTGCCCCGCACGGCGCAACCGGACAGCAGCACGGCCTCACCGGTGTCGAGGCGGATGCCGTCACCGGTGTTGTCGAACACGTCGCAGCCGGTCAGCGACGCCCGCCCGCCCTGCTCGACGAGTACCCCGTTGCCGCGTGCCCCGCGTACGCGGCAACGGGTGGCGGTCAGCGAACCGTTCGCCTTGACGAGCACACCATCCACAGGGGACTCGGTGATCTCGCTGTCCTGCAAAGAGATCTCGGAACCGTCTCCAATGGACACGGACCGCAGCAGCGCCGACGCGAACATCGCGCGGACGCCGCCGGCGAGCGTCACGCCGGCGTTGACCCGGACGTCGGTCGCCGTGACGTGCGCGGACTCCGACAGCTCGAGCCCCGGTCCGGACGTGGTTTCGACGATCGCGTCGACCAGCGCGAGTTTCGCCGCGCCCTTGACCGCCAGGGTGCCGTCGAGGCGCAGGCCGCGGAACTCGGCCGACGCGCCGCCGGTGACGATCACCGCGCCCTGGGTCGAGCCGCGGACCGTGGCCGCTTCGAACCGGGGTGCGCTCTCGGCGTCGACCATGATGCCGACCGGCGAGTCGGCCACCAGGCATTCGACGAACCGCGGGTTCGAGCCGCCGGTCACCTGCACGGCGTTGCGCCCGGCGGCCGAGAACGTGCACCCGCGCAGCGTCGGCGCCGCACCGCCCGCGACGTGCACGGCTTGCACCCCGGCGCCGAGGAACTTTGAGTCCACAATAGACACCTTGCCACGGGTGGTGAGGTAGAGGTCGAGGCTCGCGCTGTCGCGGACGGTCAGTTCGGTGATCGAGGCCTCGGCGCGCTGCTCGACGACCATCGCGGGCTTGCCGGAGCCGATGATCTCGGCCTGCTCGACCACGCACCGGCTGTCACCGTTCGCGCAGATGCCGTTGCCCTTGGCGCGGCGCACCACGGTCCGGCGCAGGACGACCGAGCCCCGCTCAGCGACGACCACGCCGGACGAACCGACGTCGCTGACCTCGGTGTCCTCGACCGAACTGCCGCCAGGACCGGCGACGACGATCCCCGCGCCCACGGGGTTCGTGACCTCGCACCCACGGAGTGCGAGACGGCCCTGCTCCCGCGCGAGCAGGGCCGCCCAAGCCGCGCCGGAGATCCGGCAGGTGTCGAGCGCGACCTCGCCGCGCCGGACGTCGACCGCGGGCTGCTGCGGATCGGCACAGGAAAGGACGAGTCCGGACAGCTGCGCGGCTTCGGCGTCGACGACGACCGCGCTGCCCTCGGCGGCGACCACCTCGACCGTGCCGAGCCCCTGCTCGGCGGTGATGGTGACCATCCGGCCCAGCACGAGGTTCTCCTCGTACCGGCCGGGGTGGACGCTGATCATCGCGCCGGGCCCGGCCTGCGCGACGGCCGCACCGATCGTCGGGTACGAGCCGGGGCGGTCGGCCGCGACCACGAAGTGCTGTCGGTTCATCGTCATCTCCTAAACGAGACCCGGGAGGGCGCCGAAGCGGTCGGCGGCGGAGCGGGCGACACGACGGCGGGGCTCGGCCTCGGCCCAGCGGCCCAGGTGCTCGCGCAGCGAGGTCACGGCCATCTCGTCGAGCGAACCGCGGTTGTTCTCGACCCGGCCGTCCGGCCCGATCTCGGCGGCCGAAAGCTCGCGCAGCAGGATCTGGCCGCGCTTGCCCTCGGTCGGCTCGACCAGGTCGAGTACCTTGAAACTGGTGCCGGGCACGAACAGCACCCGGTCCTCGGTCGGGTCGTTCTCCGGCTCCAGCAGCCGGGTGCGCCGCGAGGTCATCGCCCACAGCAGGACATCGACCTCGCCCTTCTGCCCGGCACACGGGCCGGTCAGCGCGCTGGTGAAGCCCCACTCGGTGAGCAGCCGCCGTTCGCGGTACAGCTTCAGCTGGGCCGGGGTCGGCGACGCGGTGAACACGGTCGCGCCGCGGTGCGAGGGCAGCCGGTTGAGCCCGGAGACCACGCAGCGGGCGAACGGGACGTGCGGGCCGGGCTCGGCGGTGCGCAGCCCGCGGTCGATCGCGTCCCCGGCGGCCGAGAGGTACAGCCGGACGGCGACCGCGTCGGTCAGCACCTCGGCCGACGACCGCGACTGTCCACCTTGGACGCCCGGGTGTTCGGAAAGGACTCGCGCGACGGTGTGCGCGATGGCCTCGTACTCACGGCTGAGCGTGGTGCGCAGCCAGCCCCGCTCCTTGTCGAGGCCGCCGCGCGGCAGCAGCGCGGACGCCTCGGTCGACGGCGCGGGCTGCGGGCGGGCCGTGGCCTGCGGCTTGACCTCGGGCTTCACGTCGGGCTTGACGACCGGCTCCGCCACGGCCACTGCTGCCACCTGGGCAGGTGCCTCGGCGACCGGCGCGGCGGGAACGTCTACCGGCTGGGAAAACTGGCCGTCCGACGGCAGTGGCGAGCTTTCCAGCCGCAGCTGCAAGGACGACAGGCTCGACCCGTCGCCCGGCGACTCCACCGGGAGCTCCACCGCCTGAGCGATCGGGGCCCCGGCCGGTTCGACCGGCGGCGCCTCGATGACCTCGGCCAGCTGGATCTGCGCCGCCGGGACCACCTGAGTCTGCGAGGGCTCGTCCACCACGGGCACGACCGGCGCGACCGCCGCGGTCTCCACAGTCTCCACGACCGCCGCCGCGGGGCGGCTCACCCGCACCCGCGGGCGGTGCAGCGCCGACGCGGGCACGATCCGGCTGAGCCGCCGGGTCGTCTGGTCCAAGCGGGACAGCACGTCCTCGGCGAGCAGCCGCATCCTGGCCGCGATCGACTCGGTCGAAGCGTCGTAGGTGAGCACGTTCACCGCGGGGTCCAGCGGCGCCATCCGGACCGCGAGCGCGGTGTCGACGTCGTGCGGCGGGCGGACCCACAGTCCTGATTGGACGACCTCCAGCACCGCGTCCGGCGCGTACCAGTAGACCGCCGGGGCCAGCTCCGCGACGCCGTACACCGGGCGGCGGTGACTCACCAGCGCCGGGCCGTCCCCGCCCGGCTCGAACCCGAGTTCACGGGAGTACGAGTGCCAGCCGAGCCTGCCGTCGGGGCCCAGGGTGTAGACCTCGGGGGCGGCGGCCTGGCCGGTCGGCATGCCAAGGTAACAGGCGATCTTCTCGCCGAGCGCGTCGGCGAGCGCCTGGCCCGCCGAGGTGTCCGGCGGCAGCACCAGCGGTCCATAAAGGACGAAGCGGGCCCGCTCGCGCAGCTCGGGCGGCAGCTTCTGCCAGAACCGGGCGACGTCCTCCAGCTCCAGCGGCGGCGCGCCGGGGCAGCCCAGCACCAGGCTCAGCACCTCCGGCTGGCACGGCACGGACTCGATCAACCGGTTGCGGTGCTCGGGCGCGTGCCGCAGCGGCCGGATCCACACGCCGCCGGGGATCGGCTCGGCCACGCCGGTGGCGCTGGTCGGCCAGAACTCGGCGACCTCGGCGGAATCCCACGACGGCCGCGGGAACCGCTTGGCCTCCCACTGCGGCGGACGGCCGGGGTGGAAGCGGACCCAGCCGCTGCCCTGTCCCGAGTGGACGAACAGCGAGCCACTCGCGCCGGGCACCACGTTGCCGTCGGGGGCGAGCACGGTGCGGCCGAGCCGCTCGGAAAGCCACTGCCCGGCCAGTGCGGTCGTCTCCCGCGAGCGGCCGCCGATGACGAGGCGGACGCCGCGGCGACGGCGCGGCAGGACCTCGGCGACGGACTCCCACATCGAGATCGGCGAGCCGGTCGGCAGGTCGACCACCACCAGGTCGTGGTCGGGATCCGCGGCGACGGACATGGCCAGCGCGCGGGCGCCGTTGGTCATCCGGTCCTTGGGGTGGACCACCAGCGCGTTGCCGATGGTGTGCGTGCCCATTTCCGGGCCGTTCCCCGGCCGGGTGCGAAGCCTCGTCAACACGGACATAGCGGATCCCTTCTAGCTCACGCGACCGCGGCGGCCCGGCTCAGCGCCGGTCCTCCTGGCAGGGCCGAAAGCAGTTCTCCGGCCATCGGAACCGGTGCGACACCCGAGAAACCGAGTGCTTCGATCGTGGCGTTGTCGGCCAGTGGGTACCGGATTCCCTGATCGGTGATCAGGAACCGGTCGGGAACGCGGGCGCCGGGCGGCGCGGGCACGGAGGCGACGAGCATGCCGCTACCGGGTTTCACGAGCGCGCGGACCGTGCCGGGCTCTTCGGACGCGGGCACGGCGGCCTCGACCAGCACCACCGCGCCGACGACCGTCGCGCCGGACGGGCGCTGCCGGACGCAGACCGTCGACGAGCCGGTGACGGTCGCCGTCGCGTGGGCCAGGTCGGGCAGGCGGTTCATCAGCGTGGTGTCCGCCGAACGGGGTGCGGCGGCGACGGCCTGCGGGCTGACGTCGACCGGCGCGGCGGCGCCGGGCCGGACGGACAGCAGGCCGAACTCGGTGGCGGTCATCGGCGCGAGGCCGTCCTTGCGCACCACATAAAGCTGCTCGGCGCCGTTGGCCGCGCGCTGGCGGACGAGCTGGCCGACCTTGCGCCGCTCTCCCGAAACGTCCGGGCCGGGCTTGCCCGCGTCCTCGATGTCGGCGGCGGCGAGGGTGGGGCCGTCGGGCACCGAACCGAGCCAGACCTGCGGCGCGGCGATCGGGCGCAGGTTGTCGACGCCGAGCGCGACCGGCACGGTCGGGTCGGCCAGCCGGAACTTCTGCCCGTGCCACACCAGATACTGCTCACCGGCAGGCGACGCGAGCACGAGGTACTCACCGGCACCGGGCGCGTGCATCCGCGCCGCCGGGTCGAGCAGCACGGTCATCGACGGCTGTCCATTTTGGACACCACTCTGCGGGAGGCAGACGAACCACGGGCCCGCGGTCAGCGCGCCCGGCGCGGGCACCACGTCCGGCGCGCCGTCGATGCCGATGGGCCCGCCGTGCACCAGCCCGGCCAGCGAGCTGCGCGAGATCATCTCGACCTTCGAGTCCTTGCCCTGCACCAGCAGCGCGGACGCCTGGTTGCGCGTCGGGCGCAGCACACCGCCGAGGTAGACGAACCGGGTCCCGGTCTCCTTCTCGACCAGGATCGCGCCCTTCTGCTGCCACACCTTGCTGCCACCGGGGACGATCAGGCCGTAGACCCCGAAGCCGACCGTGATCAGCAGCGCCAGCACCAGCCCGAGGATCAGGCCGAGGCGGGCGCGCCGCGCCGGGACCTCACCGCTGGTCGGATCGGCGAGCACGAGGGCGGTCGACATCCGGCCCATCATGAAATTGTAGGCGTCGACGCGGTCCTTCTGGGTCTGCACGGCTCACCCGAACAATCCGCGTGCCCAGGCGTAAACGCCGAGCAGCTGCAGGAGGACGGGGACGATCGCGAGCGCGGTGACCGTCTCCAGGATGTTCGCGGTGTGGCCCCAGATCGGCAGCAGGCGACGGAACGGCGCGCGCAGCGCGGCGAGCACCATCACGCCCACCATCGCGAGCAGGCCTGTCAGCACGAGGCCGCGCCACTGCGGCGAAGCGGTCTCGGCGAACCCGAGCACCACGGCCGCATAGCCGCCAAAACCCGCCAGCGACAGCGAGACCCGCTGCCAGGCACCGAGGAAGACCCTGGCGCGCAACAGGAGACAGGAGGAGTAGAGGAGCACCATGGCGAGCGGCGCCCAGCCGGGTTCGGGCAGCAGCACCACGAAGCACACCGGCGAGACCAGCCCGGTGCAGACGGTGACCACGTTGAGGTAGCCGTCGGCGGTGACCGCGCGGGCCAGCAACCTGTCCGCGGCCTCGGGTTCGATGTCGATCTGGAGCTCGTCGGCCGTGCGGGGCAGCTGCGGGCCGCGCACCTTGGCCGCGCGGATGGCCACCTTGGGCGCGATGACGACGAAGATCAGCAGTGCCAGTGCGACCAGTGCGGCGGTCTTGACGGGTTCGAGCCGGGCGTCGAGGTAGAGCAGTTCCGCGACGACCACGACGATCCCGGTCGCGGCGACGGTGGTGAACGCCGGGATCGCGATCAGCTTGCCCGCGATCGGCCGCAGCGACAGCAACGCCCCGGCGGCGACCGCGGCCGCCGCGCCGCCCACCAGCATGGCCAGCGGGTCGAGGCCGAGTGTCCCGGCCGGTCCGGCGACCCCGATCGTCCCGGCGAGCCCGGCGAACAGGCAGCCGCCGAGCCCGGTCATCGTGGCCAGGGTGCCGTCGTGCAGGTACCGTCCGAAAAGGACCGCCCCGGTCAGCAGGAGTACGGAAAGGACGATCGCGCTGATCATCGACGCGATCGCGGAGCCGCCGAGGAACAGCGTGGTGACGGCGACCGCGGTGACCAGGCCGGACAGCGTCAGGAAGAACGGCCGGTTGAACTCGGGCGTCCAGCGGTCCGCCTGGCGGGTCATCGCGGTGGCCATGCCGTCGGCGACGTCGTCGAAGTCCAGCTCCGGGAGCGGGTCCGCGGCGGGCCGGAGGTAGAGCTCCTCACCCTCGAGCAGGTCGGCCGACTCCGGGGTCGCGTCCGGGTCCAGCGGCGGCTCGCCGAGTCGCTGCAGCACCCACGATCCGTCCACTTCGGACCGGTCGACCGTGGTGTGGCGGACGAACACCGGCAGCAGGTCGGCGACGGTGGCCGTCATCGGCACGGCGAGGTCGGCGCGGCCGGCCGGGCCGACGACCGTGATCCGGCACAGTGGCAGTGCGGTGGCCTGTGCGGAGGTCATCAGGCCCTCCCTTCGGGGACGAAACCGGTCTGGATCAACTTGATCCCCCGGCGGGTGACCAACTGGGCGCGGCCGGGCGGCATCTTGCGCGGAGCCGCCTCGCCGAGGAACTTGCCCTCTTCCTTCGGGTAGGAGAAGACGACGCCGGGGGTGCCGAGCTCCCACATCCGGCGCAGCACCGGGTCGGTCATCGCCCGCATCGCGCCGGACGTGCTGCGCGCGATGACCACGTGGAGTCCGATGTAGACACCTTGCGCGAGCAGCGGCAGCAGCGGGTCGAGCGGCGTGCCCATGCCCGCCCCACCGAGCAGCAGCTCGTAGTCGTCGACCACGACGAACAGCTGCGGACCCTCCCACCAGTCGCGTTTGCGCAGGCGGTCGGGGGTGATGTCCTGGCCGGGCACCCGCTTGGCGAGCGACACGGAGGCCTTGCCCGCCAGCTCGTTGAGGCCCTGGGTGGTGATGGCGTAGCCGACGCGGTACGCCTCCGGCACGATCTCGTCGAGCTCGCGGCGGGTCTCCCCGAGCACGATCTTCGCCTCGCCGGGGTGGTAGCGCCGCAGGATCGAGTCGACGACCAGGCGCAGCGCGTTGGTCTTGCCGGTCTCGGTGTCACCGAAGACCATCAGGTGCGGGGTGGCGGTGAAGTCGTGCCACACCGGGGCGAGGCGCTGCTCGTCCTGGCCGAGCACGATCCGCAGGTCGCCCTCGGGTGCGGGCAGCTGCGTGACCGGCAACGTCGTCGGCAGCAGCCGGACGCCCGGGGCGTCGCGGCCCGGCCAGAACGTGCGGATCTCTTCGGCGATGGTCTTGGTCGCGGTGGCCATGTCCCCCGCGTCCGAGCTGCCGTCGAGCCGGGGCAGGCCACCGAGGAAGTGGAAGCCGTCACTGGTGATGCCGCGGCCGGGCTGCGGGGGCACGGTCTTCGCCTTGCGCGAGCCGACTTCGGACTCCATCGGGTCGCCGAGGCGCAGCTCGAACCGGGTGCCGATGAGGTCGCGCAGCCACGGCCGGATCTCCGACCAGCGGGTGGCCGCGACGACCACGTGGATGCCGAACGAGAGCCCGCGCGAGGCCAGCTCGTTGATCTTCGTCTCCAGCTCGGAGAAATCCTGGTGCAGGGTGAACCAGCCGTCGACGAGCAGGAAGACGTCGCCGTGCGGGTCCTGGATCTCGCCGCGGGCGCGGGCGGCACGGTAGGCCGCCATGGACTCCAGGCCGCGCGAGGCGAACTCGTTCTCGCGCAGTTCCATGATCTGCAGCAGTTCCTCGATGGTGCGGACCACGCGGTCGCGCTCCATGCGGGTGGCGACCGAGCCGACGTGCGGCAGGCCGCCGATCGACATGATGCCACCGCCGCCGAAGTCGAGGCAGTAGAACTGCGCCTCGTCCGGGGTGTGGGTCAGCGACAGCGCGAGGACCAGTGTCCGCAGCAAGGTCGACTTGCCGGTCTGCGGTGCGCCGACGACGGCGACGTGGCCGTCCGCGCCGGACAGGTCGGCGATCAGCAGTTCGCGGACCTGCTCGTACGGCCGGTCGACCATGCCGACCGGCACCCGCAGGCGGCCGCGCTCGGCCGGGTCGTCGACGGTCATGCCGCGGATCGGGTCGGGCAGGACGCTCGGCAGCAGGGTGTCCAGGCTCGGCGACTCGGCCAGCGGCGGCAGCCACACCTGGCGCGCGGCGGGACCGGCGCCGGCGAGCCGGTTGATCATCACGTCCGCGAGGCTGGGCGCGTCCTGGCTGATGAAGACCTCGGGCACGGCGTCGTCGGCGGGCTCCTCGACGACGGTCTCGGTGGGCAGCATGTACAGGTGCGGATGCGCGTGCGCCACGAACGGCACGACCTCCTGGCCTGCCGCCGAGCCGCTGGCCGTGCCGCCGCCGTCACCGGGGGCGGTGAGGCAGGCGCCGGAGACGTACGCGCCCTTGAAGCGCACCAGGTTCGTGGTGTCGATCTTGAGGTAGCCGTTGCCAGGCTCGCTCGGCAGCTCGTAGGCCTTGGCGACGCCGATGACGCTGCGGGACTCCATCGAGGAGAACGTCCGCAACGCGATGCGGTAGGACAGGTGGCCCTCGACGCGGTGGATGCGGCCCTCGTCGAGGCGCTGCGAGGCGAGCAGCAGGTGGACGCCGAGGCTGCGGCCCAGCCGTCCGATCATCACGAACAGGTCCATGAACTCGGGCTTCGTGGCCAGCAGCTCGGAGAACTCGTCGACGATGATGAACAGCGTCGGCAGCGGGGTGAGCTGGGTCCCGGCCGCGCGGGCCTTCTCGTAGTCGAACTGCGAGGCGTAACCGCTGGCCCGCAGGAGCTCCTGGCGGCGGATCATCTCGCCGTTGAGTGAATCCTGCATACGATCTACCAAAGGCAGTTCGTCGGCCAGGTTGGTGATCATCGCCGAGGTGTGCGGCAGCTTCTCCATGCCGAGGAAGGTCGCGCCGCCCTTGAAGTCGACCAGCACCAGGTTGAGGATCTCCGAGGAGTGCGTCGCGGCGAGCCCGCAGACCAGGGTGCGCAGCAGTTCGCTCTTGCCGGAACCGGTGGCGCCGATGAGCATCCCGTGCGGGCCCATCCCGCCCTGCGCCGGTTCCTTGAGGTCGAGCTCGACGACCTCGCCGTCCTCGGTGACGCCGATCGGCACGGTCATCCTGGCGCGCTGCGCGGCGCGCGGCCGCCACTGTGCCGGGATGTCGAAGGTGTGCACGTCACGGATACCGAGCAGGGTGGTCAGCTCGAAGTCGTTCTCCAGTGGACGGTCCACGATGTCGACCGTGCCGCTGGTGCGCTTGGGCGCGATGATCCTGGCGAGGCTTTGGGCCTGCGCGAGGCTGAACCGGTCGCCGAGCGCCGACGCGGTGCCGTCGCCGGACGGGTACTCGACCTGAGCGTCCTTTGTGGTCAGTCGCAGCACCTTGGGGCCGCCTGCCATCGCGCCGGTGACGTCCAGCAGGACGACGTTGCGCAGCCCGGCGCCGAGCAGGCGGGAATGGTCGGGGATCTGGCCGAGGTGGGCGATCACCACGATGTACGGCTCGTGCGTGCCGACCGGCGCGCCGCGGTCGTGATCCCCGCGATCGGTGACCTCCGGGCCGAGCAGGTCCATCAGCTCGTCGTGATCGCAGGCCAGCAGCCGTAGCGGCCCGGCGGCGTCGCGGACGGTCGGGTGGGCGTTGTGCGGCAGCCACTTGACCCAGTCCCAGTCGGCGCGGCCGGTCTCGGTGGTGAGCACCGCGACCCGCAGCTCGTCCGGGGCGTGGAAGGTGACCAGCTGGGCCAGTATCGCGCGGACCATGCTGACCGCCGAGGTGACGTCGCCCGCGAACTCGACGCTGGTGAAACTACGCAGCCCCACCGAGATCGGGATGCCGGAGACGGTCCGGTAGGTCTCGCTGAAGCGGCGCAGGGAGATCGCGGACAGCGGCTCGAGGTCCTCGATCGGCTTTGTCGACGGCGGCAGGAACTCCAGCGCCGCGTGCTGCGTGCCGAGTCCGATGCGGGCGCGGCCGAAGTCGTCATGGCTGGCGCGGCGCTCCCACAGCCGGGGGCCCATCGCGGCCGACCACAGCCACGCCGGGTCCGGGTTGTTCCAAGCCGCGGTGTGACGCTGCTTCTCCGCCGCCTCACGGGCCTGCTTGCGCAGCTGGCCGATGTAGCGGAGGTAGTCGCGGCGCTCGGCCATCATGCGGCGCTTGCGGTCGCCGACGCCGCGGCCGAGCTGCGAGAGGCTCATGGTGATCATCGCGGTGCCCATGCCCGCGCCCAGCACGTAGGTGATCGCCGAGCCATTGCCGACCGAGAACAGCAGGATCATCATGATCGAGCCGATGCCCATCGGCAGCATCATCAGCACCGAGGAGAAGTCGCGCGTGGCGGGTTCCGCCATCACGGGCGGCTCCTGCAGCTCGACCTGCCCCTCGGGCATCTCCGGGCCTGCCGCGCGCGGCGGCCGTTTGACCGTGACGGTACTCATTCCAGTACCCCCGAAGGCCGGTTGTTACTGCCACCCCAGGCGGAATCGTCCTGCCTCAACAGATCGGACATGCTGCGCGGGGTCTCTTCCTCCCCCTCGTCACTGTCCTCTTCGGACTCCGCTGGTTCCTCGGCCGCCACCGCGGGTGCCTCGCCGATGTCCGTGCACGAAGGCCGTCGCTCCCCTGCCTCCTCCGGTGGCGCGAACTCGTCGCCCTGCTTCTTGCGCTGCCAGGTCGCGTACTCGGCGGGATCCGCTTCCGGCATCCACGGTTCGGTGTCGCGCAGGACATAGTCGGTGGCGACCTCCTCCTCGCCGCGATGGTCGTCCTTCGGCGGGCCGAGCGGCCACAGCAGCGTGAGGAACCCGGAGCCACCGGTGTGCCACGAGCTGGTGTCCTCCCTGCCGTCCGGCGGGGCGACCACGGCGACGCGGTCGGCCGGGCCCGGCGCCGATGCGGCCGTTCCATCCACAATGGACGCAAGGTCGCCCGTTCCCGGGGCGAGGGGCACCCCGGGCTCGGTGCCGCCGTGCGAGGCGGCCCACGCGGCCGGGTCGAGTGAGGGAGCTTCGGCCTCGGCGGGCTCACCGGCCGCCGGTCCAGCGCCGGTCCACGGCTCGGCGCCGCCGTCGAGCAACGCGGCGGAATCCGGCCGCTCGGCGGGGTTTCCGCCGACGGCGCCTTGGCCCATCGGCATCATGGGCAAGCCGGGCGTCGACCGACGTTCCGGCGGCGCCGTCCAGGTGCCCGGGGCAACGACGCCATCGGGCACGTCGGCCCCGGTCCGGGGCTCGCCGCCACCATCGAGAAGAGCCGAGGCGAGGCTCCCGCCGGGAAGGGCCCACGCGGCGGGATCCGAGGTCGGAGTGTCCACACCGGACGGATCGCCACCCGGGACCTCGCCGCCCGTCCAAGGCTCTGTACCGCCATCGAGCAGGCCAGCGGAGTCCGGCCGCTCGGCCGGGCCACCACCGGCACCACCGGAGGTCGGGGACATCGGCATCCCCGGCATTCCCGCGGCCTGAGCACCCTGACCGCCCCCGGGAACCGCCCATCCGGCGGGATCCGAGGTCGGAGTGTCCACACCGGACGGATCACCGCCCGGCACCTCACTACCCGACCACGGCTCGACGCCTCCATCGAGCAGACCGGCCGAATCGGGCCGCTCGGCCGCGGTAGCACCACCGGCACCACCCACGCCGGAGCCCATCGGCACGCCCGGCATTCCGGATGGCAGGACAGCCTTGTCCCCGCCAGGAGCCGCCCAAGCGGTGGGATCGAGTGCCGGTGCGTCGACGCCCTTCGGGTCGCCGCCGGGCAAGTCCGCGCCGGTCCACGGCTCCACTCCGCCATCGAGCAGACCGGCCGAATCCGGCCGCTCCGCAGCAGTACCACCACCGGCACCACCCACACCCTGACCCATCGGCATCCCCGGCATACCCGGCGACTGAACACCCTTGCCAACATCACCAGGAGCCGCCCACTCAGCCGGGTTCAACGCCGGAGCGTCCACACCGGACGGATCACCACCCGGCAACTCACCGCCCTTCCACGGCTCCACACCGCCATCAAGCAGACCCGCCGAATCCGGCCGCTCAGCCGCAGTGCCGCCACCGGCGCCGCCCATGCCCGCACCCTGACCCATCGGCATACCGGGCATCCCCGGCATCTGATCGCCCTTGCCGCCGCCCGGCGCGGCCCAGTCGGCCGGGTTCGAGGACGGGGTGTCGAGGCCCCTCGGGTCGCCGATCGGCGGCGGGGCGCCGCCCTTCCACGGCTCCACACCGCCGTCGAGCAGGCCCGACGAGTCCGGCCGCTCGGGGGCGCCGCCGGTGCCACCGCCCATGCCGCCACCCATCGGCATCCCGGACATCGGCGGCATCGGGGCGCCGCCACGGCTGTCCGGCAGTTGCACTCCGCCCGGCGCGTCACCGGCGCCCCACTCGCTCGGCGGCGCGACGGCGTTGGTACTGCCCGGCAGGTTGCCTAGGCCGTTCGGGCCCAGACCGGGGAACTCGGCCGGTTTGATGTCCGGCACGCCCCCAGGGCTGTTGCCCTGCGCGCCGCCGCCAGGGCCGGAACTCTTATTGGAGAACGGCTTGACGTCGGGGCTGCCACCACCGTCCTTGCCGCCCGGCCCGCCGATGGGTCCGCCCATGCCGGGGAACGGCGTGATCGCGGGCCCGTTCGTGCCTTCGCCGCCTGGCGCCTGCGGACCGTCCCCACCGGACCCGCCGGTGAAGTCCTGCGGCGGTGGGCCACCCGGGAAGTCCTGCGGCTGCGGGCCGCCACCCGAAGAATCCACTGGCGGCGGCTCACTGCTCGCAAAGGCCTGCGGCTGCGGTCCCCCGCCGGGAAAGTCCTGTGCCTGCGGCCCCGGGCCGGGCGATTCATAGGGCGGCGGGTCGCCGCCGCCCTGCTGCGGCGGCGGCGCTCCCGGCCCCTGATACGGCGGCGGCTGGTACGGCGGCGGAGCGCCAGGACCCTGGTATGGAGGCGGAGCGCCGGGACCCTCGTACGGCGGCGGCTTCTCCGGGGGCGGGTACGGCGGCGGCTTCTCCGGAAGCGGGTAGGGCGGGGGCTTCTCGGGATTGTACGGAGGCGGCTCTTTACCGCCGGAGCCGCCGCCGGTGGCGGGCGGGTTGACCTTCACCTTCGCGTACTTGTCCGCGAGGTCATGCAGCACCTGCCGCATGTCCTTCGTCATCATCTCGCGGATCTTGTCGTACTTCGAATCCCCGATGTGGATGAGACCGTTGTCCATCGTGCTCGCGCCGACGAGCGAAGCCTGGTGCGCGTACCACGAGTCGATCGCGTGGATCTGGTACTGCGCGTAGGAAAGCTGGTTGCCCATGTTCCACAGCTGCGTCCCGACCGGATTGATCCCCGCGTCTCCGCCGGAAAACCGCTCGGCGTTGGCGAGAACCTGCTGTGAGAACTTGTCCATCAATGTCATGAACGCCGTCGCGGCGTCGCCTTTCCACGGCCCGTCCGGCCCGGCGAGCGCCTTCGACTGGTCCGAAATGGACTTGCCGACCATCTGCAGAGTGTTCTTGACCTTGTCGAACGCGCGCCCGGCATCCCAGAGCGTCTGCGGGTCGACCAGGCCTTGCGAAAGAGGATTGCCGCCGTCACCGGACATCGCGGAGCCGCCGTTGATGGCGGCCATGATCTGTTTCCAGTCCCAGCTGTTGTAGTCACCCGCGGAGCCTGCCACCGACGGGTCGGCGACGATCCCGTTGTCCGTCTCGATGAAACCGGGCGAGTCCCGGTAGGGCTTGCTGTCCGGCATGGCTTCCTGCACCCTCCGCGTCGTACCAGGACTGTCTTTCCCGCGTGCGCGTCACCCCCTCCGGTTCCCCGGGTTCTCGCGGGAACCCGGGGAACCGATCAGGAGCGTCAAGCGGTGGAACCACCCTGGGACGCACCGGCGTTGATGTCGCCCGTCACGTCCTCGGTGTACTTGCCGAACTCCGCCGCGGTCATCGAGTTGAACTCTTCGGCCGTGGCGTAGTCCGTCGCCATCTTCTGTGCCTTGGCCACCATGTCGATGGCGGCCTCGATCGTGGTGCGGAGGAACTCCGACGTCGGGTCCACCAGACCGGCGCCGTTGACCTTCTTCTCCATTTCGTGCGCGTCGAAGAACGCGCCCGGCTTGATCTTGACGTCGGCCACCGCGTTGCGCGCGTCCAGCAGGGGCCGCTTCAGCAGCTCCAGATTGGTCCCGAACGTCTTGAGCGCCTGGGTGCTCACCGCGGTGACACCCTTGCCGGGGTGCTCGGCCCCGCCGGGCACTGCCGGTGCGTCGCCGGCGCCCGCGTCGATCTGGGACGAACCGTCGACGTGCTGATAGTTCCCGTCGAACTTCTGGAAGTTGTTCCGGTCAGTGTCGGTGTACCGCCCGTCGGCGGATTCGGCGTACTCGGACAAGGAGACCTTGCCGTCGGACCCGCTCGACGGGAACTTGTAGTCGTGCAGTAGCCCGGTGATATGGGTCTTCTGGTCGTCGGTGAGCTCAAGACCCTTGTGCATCCGGGAAATCTCGTCCGGGGTGAGCTGGCCGTTAATGTCCGCCCGGTGGTCAGGCGGGGACGGCGGAACGTAGTCGCCCATGGCGGATCACCAGCCGCCGCTGGACCACATCTGGGCACCCTGGCGCTCTGCCCCGTTGTAGCCCTGGGAGATCTCGCCGAAGGCCTGGCGGGCGCGCTGGAGGCACTCGGGCATCTTGTTCGCCGCCTGGTTCCATTGCCGCTTGGCGTCCCAGTACTGCGTCTGAGCGTCACCGGTCCACTCGGCCAGGCTGCGTTCCACATTGGACTCGAGGTCGGTCAGCATGGTCTTGATGCCGGTGTTGATCTGGCCCATGTTGTCCAGGATCACGTCGGCAAGGGTGAAGTCGAACTGATACTGAGTCATGACTGTTCTCCTCAGATCCCGCTCAGTCCACCGGTCCAGGCGCCCGCTGTGGACAGCGCCGTTTCCTCGGTGTTGGTGTAGACGGTGGCGTTGGTACCCATGACCTCGAGCATCTGGGCCAGCTTCTTGATGATGATGTCGAACTGCTGTTCCCAGTCGTTCATGGCCTGACCGAACTTGACCGAGGCGTCGCCTCGCCAGGAAGCCTGCAGCGTGGCCATCTCACTGTTGATCTGCTGCAGGTGGTTGTTCGCGGAGGTGATGGCATGTTCGAAGTGGCTACCAGCCTGCTTCATGCCCTCCGTTGTTGTGGAGACAGGACTCGCTGCCATGGAAAGCTCCTTTACGAATTGTCAGCCGTGCCGGAGTGGCCCTGACCTTGCTGACGTCGACACTGACTCACCACGGCGAACAACGTGAAGCCGAAAGCGGGCGTGATGCCCGAATATCGGCCAAGGTTGCCTGACACAACCACCGCACAGGCCACCGCTCATATGTGCAGCCGGAAGAATGTGCGCGAATATCGCCCCGGGCGGCCCCTTTTCCCCTGGACACCCGGCGTCCATTGCGACCCGTCACGGCGTATGCTCACCAATGGCATCCGGTGTGTGACGATCCGTCAGCACGTGGAAGGGAGACCGATGTCGGCTGCGGACGGCGCGGCTCCGAGACTCCAGCTGCTCGGTCCCGTGAAGGGCTGGCGCGGCGGAGCGGAGATCGACCTCGGCTCGGCGCATCGTCGCACGGTGCTCGCCACCCTGGCCATGACGCCCGGCCGCACGGTCTCCCGCGAGGAGCTGATCGACGCGGTCTGGGGCGAGTCGCCACCGGCCAGCGCCCAGGGCAGCATCTACACCTACGTCTCCGGCCTGCGCCGCGCGCTCGAGCCGGGCAGGCCCAAGGGCTCCGGACCGCAGCTGCTCGCCTCGATCGGCTCCGGCTACTCACTGAAGCTGCCCCCCGCCGACATCGACGTCCACCTTTTCGACTCGCTGCGAGAGCAGGCCCGCCAGTATCGCGGGAAGCAGGACCTGCCCGCCGCGCTCAAGGCGCTCGACGCCGCGCTGGGGCTCTGGCAGGGCGAGGCGCTGTCCGGGCTGCCCGGCCCGTTCGCCGCGGCCCAGCGCGCCCGGCTCGCCGAGCTGCGGCTGGCGACGGCCGAGCGTCGCGCCGAGACCGTGCTCGAGTCCGGCGGGCACGCGGAGCTCGTCCCCGAGCTGACGGCTCTCGCCGCGGAGCACCCTTTCCGGGAGACGCTGCGCGCCCTGCTGATGACGGCGCTGCACCGCGGCGGCAGGCGCACCGAGGCGCTGGCGGTGTTCGCCGACGTCCGTGACAGGCTGGTCGAGTCCTCCGGCACCGAGCCCTGCCCGGCGCTGCGGCGGCTGCACCAGCAGATCCTGGACGGCGAGCAGGCGCCGGTCGCGCCGGGCATCCCGGCCCCGCCGCCCGTCCGGATCCCGCGCTTCCCGCTGCCGACGTTGCCAGCCCGGCCCGAGATCTTCGTCGGCCGCGAGGCCGAGCTGGACGTGCTGCAGGAGGCCATCGCCGGGCTGGCCGACACCGGCGGCCGGTCGTTCTGGGTCGAGGGCGAGCCCGGCATCGGCAAGTCCGCCCTGCTGGCCGAGGCGCTCGGCGAGGCCGTCGAGGCCGGGTGCAAACCGGCCTGGGGCGCGGCCGACGCACTGGATCGCCGGTTCCCGCTGCGCCCGCTGCTGGACGCGCTCGGCGTGCACCCGCGCGCTTCCGACCTCCGCCGGGCCGAGCTGGCGGTGGCACTGGACGAACGTCCCGACGAGGATCCGGTCGACGGCATCCTCGGGCTGGTCCGCGAGCTGTGCGCCGACGCGCCGCTGGTGCTCGTCCTCGACGACCTGCAGTGGGCCGACGACCTGACCCTGCTGGCCTGGCTCCACCTGAGCCGTGAGAGCAAGCGCCTGCCACTGCTGCTCATCGGCGCCTGCCGCCCGATCCCGCGGCCCGCCGAGCTGGAGCCGCTGCGCGCCGGCCTCGGTGAGAACGGCGCGGAGACGCTCACCCTCGAGCCGCTGGCCGAGTCCGCGATCCGCGAGCTGGCGGGTGAGATCGTGGGCGCCCCGCCCGGCAAGGACCTCCAGGTCCTGATCTCGTACGCGGCGGGAAACCCTTTCTACGCAAGGGAAATCGTCGAGACGCTGGTCAGCGGTTCGATGGTGCTGATCGACGGCGTCCAGGCTCAGCTGGAGGCTAACCACTGCGCCACCATTCCGTCGCCGCTGGGGTCCAGGGTCACGCTGTACCTGAGCTTCCTGTCCACCGCGGCCAGGGACACCCTGCGCTGGGCGGCCCTGCTGGGTCAGCGGTTCTCGCTGTCGGACATCGCCGTCGCGACGGACCGCCAGGCGATCTCCCTGGTGGCCGCGGTCGACGAGGCACTCGCCGCGGGGGTGCTCACCGAATCGGGCGACAGGCTGGCTTTCCGGCATCCGCTGCTGCGCCGGGTGCTCTACGAAAAGACCCCCGCGGCGATGCGCATCGCCCTGCACCGGCAGCTGGCGGAGGCGTTCGCCACCTCGGGCGCCCCGGTCGACAGGGTCGCCGAGCAACTCGCCGCCGCGCCCGTCCAGGTCGATCCCTGGGTGAGCGACTGGCTGCTGGCCAACATCGGCGCGGTCGCGACCGAAACCCCGCGCGTCGCGGTGGGCCTGCTGCGCCACGCCGTCACGCAGGGCGCGCTGGCGGCCCCGGCCAAGGAAACGCTGACGGCGACGCTGGCCCGGCTGCTGTTCTGGCTCGGCCGCGAGCCAGAGTCGGAGGCCCGGTCCGTGGTCGCGCGCACGACCGACAGCAAGCGGGCCGCCGAGATGCGGTGGATCCTCGCCTACATCTACTACCGCCGCGGAGACCTCGCCGAGGCCGCGACGGAGGTCGAGCGCACCCTCAAGGACGAGTCGGTCCCGGACATGTGGCGGGGCAGGCACGAATCCCTGCTGGCCACCCTGCGCAGGATGCGCACCGGCGACTCCCCCGGCGCCGACCCGCTGCCCGAACTGGCCGAGCTGCGCATGCTGGACGGCGCGGTGCCGAGTATCGAGAGCCTCGAAGACGCGTCGGAGACGCTGCAGGCCGCGCGGCTGCTGGCGCCGACCAGGGCCGTGCCCGGCGAGATGCACCTCGCCGGTGCCGTGCACTACTACTGGCTCGGCCGCTGGTCCGAGGCCGTCGCCGAGCTGGACGCGGTCATCCGCGATGGCGCGGAGACTGCGTCGTACGTCTTGCGCAGCCCGGGTTCGGCGTTGCTCGTGCACGGCGTCAGCGCGCTCATCGCCGGGCACCGCGGCGAGCCGGAGGAGGCGCGCGCGCACCTCAGCGCGGCCGTGCGGCGGCCGTGGCCCGCCGAACTCGGCGGCGACGGTGACGACTTCGTCCTGGCGGCGCGGGCGCTGCTGGCCGAGCAGGAAGGCAGGCCGGAGCAGGCGCTGGACGCGCTGTCCCCGCTGCTCGAGCCGCGCTATCCCCCGGCGGCCCGGCACCAGTGGCTGCCCGACATCGCCCGCCTCGCGATGGCACTCGGCGACACCCAGCGAGCCCGGCACGCGCTGCGCATAGCGAGCCCGGCGAGCACCGACGACGTCCCGCCCGCGCAGGCAGCGGCGGCGGCGCACTGCCGTGGCCTGGTCGCCGGCGATCCCGAGCCGGTGCTGACCGCGGCCGAGCACTACCGGGCCACCGGGCGCACGCTCAAGCACGCGCGGGCGATGGAGGACGCCGCCATCCTGCTCGCCGAGACCGGGCGTCTCGAGGAGTCGCGGCCCACGTTCCGGACGGCGCTGATGGCGTATACCGCGATGGGCGCGGTGTGGGACGTTCGCCGGGCCGAGGGCCGGATGCGGCCGTACGGGATCCGGCGGGCGAATCCCGTCCGCTCCCGCGCCTCGGGAGAGTAAGAGGCCACGGGCAACTACCGCGCAGTAAGATGGCCTGGGGTTCTACAAGACTGTGTCGACACGTAACGAACGGGGCGACATGCCAGCGGAGACGGACGAGGGGCTCCGGGTCGGCGTACTCGGCCCGCTGCGTGCCTGGCGGGGGCCGGTCGAGATCGCACTCGGCCCGGCCCGGCAGCGGGCCATCTTCGCCGTGCTCGCGGTCAACGCCGGGCACCAGGTTTCGCGCGCCGAACTGATCGCCGCCGTCTGGGGCGAGTCGCCGCCCGCGAGCGTAGAGGGCAGCGTCCACACGTATGTCTCCGGCCTGCGCCGGGCACTCGAACCACAGCGAACGCGCTGGTCGGCGGCAAGCGTGCTGGTTTCGGAGTCAACCGGTTACTCACTGCGGCTGGCCCCCGACGCGCTGGACGCGGCGGTGTTCGAGCAGCTGCGGGAGCGGGCGCGCCAGCACGCCGAGGCCGGGGACCACCGGTCCGCGGTGAGCGAGTTGAACTCCGCTTTGGCGCTGTGGCAGGGAGAAGCCCTCTCGGGCGTGCCCGGCGCGTTCGCCGAGCGGCGCCGGGAGCATTTCGCCGAGCTCCGGCTGGACACGCTCGAACGCCGGGCCGAGGCCGTGCTCGCACTGGGCGGCAACCTCGACCTCGCCGCCGAGCTCGAGGTGCTGACCCGCGACCACCCGCTGCGCGAATCCCTGCGCGAATCCCAGATGCTGGCGCTGTACCGCAGCGGCCGTCCGGCCGACGCGCTCGACGTCTTCCGGGACACCCGCGTCACCCTCATGGGTGAGCTCGGGGTCGAGCCCGGCGCCGCCTTGCAGCAGCTACAGGGCCAGATCCTCGCCCAGGACCCGGCGCTCGACCTCCCGAGCGCGCGGCCCACCGTCCCCGCGCAGGTCTCCCGCGCGCTGCACGACGCGGACCCGCCCACCGCGCTGTTCGGCCGGGAGACCGCGGCCGCCCGGCTGCGGGAGCTGCTGGCCGGGGTGCGGGCGGGCCGGGGCCGCGCGGTGTGGGTCGAGGGCGAGGCGGGCATCGGGAAGTCGGAGCTGCTGACCAGCACCCTCGCCGACGCCGGGCGGCACGGCTGCCAGCTCGCCTGGGTCGCCGCCGACGAGCTGAGCATGCGGTTCCCGCTGCAGGTCATGCTCGACGGCCTGGCCATCGACGCGAAATCGCCCGATCCGCGGCGGGCGCGCGTCGCCACCGAGCTCAACGGCGAACGCCCGGCCCGGCGGGGCTGGGGCGAGAGCGACCCGATGCTCGGCGCGGTGGACCGGCTACTGTCCCTTGTGGACGAACTGTGCACGGAAGCGCCGCTGGTGCTCGTGGTCGACGACCTCCAGTGGGCCGACGAGTCCAGTCTTCTGGTGTGGCACCGGCTTTGCGCGGCGACCAGGCAGCTGCCGCTCCTGCTGGTGGCGGCGTCGCGGCCCGCCCCGGCGCGGGGGCCGCTTGCGCCCC
>NZ_JAYMZS010000097.1:0-13168 GCF_035828755.1 Amycolatopsis sp. H20-H5
ATCGAGACTAAATTTGTTCAATGAAGAACAGTATTCTCAATCTCAAAGGAACCTCAAACGAGGTTAAAATACATAAGCTCTACTGGCTTAGTTCACTAGCACACTGTTGAGTTCTCAAGCAACACACTGAATTGCTTCAAGCGATATTCACAAGCTTTTGGTCGAGCATGCCTCGTCCTAAGATTAAGAACCTCAGGGGGTCGGCGGCCGCTCGTGGGCCGACGCTGAACATTACCTGGTCCGTTTCGCGGTGTCAACCCGCTCGGCCCGTGCTCCTGGCTTTGGGGGCTTGCGGCCCCGCTGGCCCGGTGTTCCTGGCGACTTGGAGAAGATTACATGCCGCTGAACCCCCGGGGACAGGGGGGTCACTTAACGCCATAACCGCAGCTCAGAGGCCAAAAGTCGACTACCCGAGGTGAGGCAGGTAGCCCGGCGGCCGGCGGGCGGGCGCTTGCCGTTCGTAGTCGGCGGCGTAAGACAGCACGCGGGCGTCGGCCCAGCGGCCCGCCATGAACAGGACCCCGATCGGCAGGGGGCCGGAGAACCCGGCGGGCACGGTCACCGACGGGTAGCCGGCCACGGCGGCGGGGGTCGAGGACGGGATCACGTCGTTGTCGCCGGTCGCGCAGTCGGTTTTCCAGGCCGGCGGGTTGGTCGGCGTCGCGATCGCGTCGAGCCGGTACTTCGCGAGCGTCTCGTCGATCGAGCGTTGGGCGAGGCCCGTCAGTTCAGCGCGATTCTTCAGATACGCGGGATCGTCTGGCCCTGGCGCGGCATACGCCTGCTCGAAGAGCTCTTGTCCGGCGAAACAGGTCTGCTCCAGCGGGTCAGCGCGGTTGTAGGCGATGAGTTCGCCAAGGTCACGCGGCCCTTTCGGGCGGGTCGCGAGGTACTTGTCGAGATCGCGGTGGAACTCGGTCAGCAGTGCGGGGAACTCCAGCTCGCCGAGCCTGTCCTGATACGGGAGCGTCACCTCGACGACCTGGACGCCGGCGCGGGCGAGTGCTTCCTTCGATCGGGTCATCACGGCGTCGGTGTCCGGTCCCAGCACTGGCAGCCGCCACAGACCGATCCTCGAGCCGCGCAGCGACCCCGGCCGCAGCAGGCCCGCGTAGTCGGTCGGCTGGTCGGAGGGGTATTTCGCCGTTGCGGGGTCGGCCGGGTCACGCCCCTGGAGCACCGACAACGTCAGCGCGACGTCGACCACGTTGCGACCGATCGGGCCAGCGGTATCCTGCTCGGCCGAGATCGGGACGACACCCGTTCGGCTGACAAGTCCGAGGCTCGGTTTGTGACCGACAGTCCCGGTCATCCCCGCCGGGCACACGATCGAACCGTCGGTCTCGGTGCCGATCGCCACCTGGGCGAGTGACGCGGCCACCCCAGCGGCGGAATCTGCCGAGGAACCGCACGGATTGTGGTCGAGGACGTACGGGTTGTTCGTCTGGCCGCCCACCCCTGACCAGCCGGAAGTCGGCTTGGCGGCGCGGAAGTTCGCCCATTCCGACAGGTTCGCCTTGCCCAGGAGCACCGCGCCCGCGTCGTGGAGGCGGCCCATCAGCGTGGCGTCCTGCGCGGGACGGCTGCGCAGGGCGCGCGAGCCAGCCGTGGTCTGCATCGAGCGGGTGTCGACGTTGTCCTTGACCAGGATCGGGATGCCGTCGAGAGGTCCGCGAGTGCGGCCCGTGCGGTGCCGGACGTCGCTCTGCGCGGCTTCGGCGAGCGCGGCCGGGTTCACCGCCAGCACGGCGTTGACCTGTGGATCGACCCGCCGGATCCGGTCGAGATAGGCGGCGGTCAGCTGCACGGCGGTGAGCCGGCCCGAAGCCATGCGCGCCTGCAACGACGGGATCGTCGCGGAGTCGAGATCGAACCCCGGACGGGTGGCGGACGCGGCAGGGGCGGCGGCCACCACGACGGTAACGGCGGCCAGCGCCGAAAGGACTCGGAACGCGGGCCGCCGTTTCATCACAGCTCCTTCGTCACAGCACCGGAAGCAACGTGCGCAGCTCGTACGGAGTCACCGCGCTGCGGTAGTTGTCCCACTCAACTCGCTTGTTGCGCAAGAAGAAATCGTAAACATGTTCGCCGAGAGCCTCCGGCAGCAGCTCCGACTTCTCCATCTCGGAGAGCGCTTCGCCGAGGTTCTGTGGCAGTTGCGAGTAGCCCGCGGCGCGCCGCTCGGCCTCCGACAGCTGCCAGATGTTGTCCTCGGCGGGCGGCGGGAGCTCGTAGCCCTTCTCGATGCCCTTGAGCCCCGCGGCGAGGATCACCGAGTACGCGAGATACGGGTTGCAGGCGGAGTCCAGCGTACGGATCTCCACTCGACGGGAGGACGCCTTACCGGGTGAGTACATCGGCACCCGAACGAGTGCCGAGCGATTGGCGCGGCCCCACGAAACGGTGGTCGGGGCCTCGCTGCCGCTGATCAGGCGCTTGTAGGAGTTCACCCATTGGTTGGTAACCGCCGAGATCTCCTTGGCGTGGTGCAGCAGCCCGGCCACGAACGCCTTTCCGGTCGCCGACAGCTCGTACGGGTCCTCGGCGTCGTAGAAGGCGTTGCGGTCACCCTCGAACAGGCTGACGTGCGTGTGCATTCCCGACCCGGGCTGGTTGGTGAACGGCTTCGGCATGAAGGTCGCGCGCACGCCCTGGGTCAGGGCGACCTCCTTGACCACGTACCGGAACGTCATGACGTTGTCGGCCATGGTCAGCGCGTCGGCGTAGCGGAGGTCGATCTCCTGCTGGCCAGGGGCGCCTTCGTGGTGGCTGAACTCCACGGAGATGCCCATGGCCTCGAGGGTCTCGATGGCGTGGCGGCGGAAGTGGGTCGCGGTGGCGTGACTCGCTTGGTCGAAGTAGCCGCCGTTGTCCGCGGGCTCCGGCTCGCTGCCGTCGTCCGGCAGGTCGGAGAGCAGGAAGAACTCGATCTCGGGGTGTACGTAACAGGTGAATCCGGCTTCCGCCGCCTTCGAGAGCTGGCGGCGGAGGACGTGCCGGGGATCCGCCCACGACGGCGACCCGTCGGGCATCGCGATGTCGCAGAACATGCGCGCCGAGTACGGGCCCCCCTCCGGCGTCTCCCACGGGAGCACCTGGAAGGTGGCGGGGTCGGGTTTGGCGACCATGTCCGATTCGTAGACGCGTGCGAAACCCTCGATGGCGGAACCGTCGAACCCGATGCCTTCGGTGAAGGCCCCTTCGAGCTCGGCGGGAGCCACTGCGACGGATTTGAGGAAACCCAGCACGTCAGTGAACCAGAGGCGGACGAAACGGATGTCGCGCTCTTCCAAGGTACGGAGCACGAACTCCTGCTGGCGATCCATGGGCGCACCCTAACGAGAACGTGTTAACGGCGTGTTTCGCGACGCGCCGGAGAGCCCCGATGTGGGCGAAGTCCCCCTTGCTCAGGTGACCGGAACGACGGCGCGCTTACCCGATCGGGTTACCGAGATCGAGGCGACGGAGGCGATCAGGGCCAGTCCGGCCGCGACGTACCAAGCGACGGCATAGTCCCCGAAATGATCGCGGACGGCACCGGCACCGAAGGCCGCGAAAGCGGCTCCAAGCTGGTGAAAGGCGAAGACCCAGCCGAACACGATGGGGCCGGAGTCGCCGAACTGACGGACGCAGAGAGCGACCGTCGGCGGCACCGTGGCCACCCAGTCGAGGCCGTAGAAAATGATGAACGCCCACATACTCGGCTGGACCGAGCCACTGAGCAGCTGCGGCAGCAGGGCCAGGGAGATTCCGCGCAGGGCGTAGTAGGCGCCGAGCAGGAGGCGTGGATCCACCCGATCGGTGAGCCAGCCGGACGCGATCGTGCCGACGACGTCGAAGAGCCCGACGAGCGCGAGCAGGCTCGCGGCGGTGGTCTGCGGCATGCCGTGGTCGTGGGCCGCGGGAATGAAGTGCGTGCTGACCAGGCCGTTCGTGGTGGCGCCGCAGATCGCGAAGCCGACCGCGAGCAGCCAGAACGTCTTCTGCCGGGCGGCCGAGCGCAGGACGGACAGGGCTCGGCCTGCCGTTCTGCCCGCGGGCGCGGCGGCGGCCGGAGCGTCCGGGTCGGCGCCGTACGCGGTGGTCCCGACGTCTTCCGGGCGGTCGCGGATCACGAGCAGCACGACCGGGATGACGGCCAGCGCGGCGATGGCGATGACCAATGACGCGGTGCGCCAGCCGTCGGACACCGCGAGGGCGGCTACTACCGGCAGGAAGATCAGCTGTCCCGTCGCGCCCGCCGCGGTGAGCACCCCGGTGACCGTGCCGCGGCTGCGGACGAACCAGCGGGCGGCGATCGTCGCGGCGAAGCTCATCGCCATCGAGCCAGTGCCGACGCCGACCAGCACGCCCCAGCAGAGGATGAGCTGCCAGGTCGCGTCCATGAAGACGGTGCCGCCGGCGCCGAGCGCGACGACGAACAGGGCGGTCGCCGCCACCCGGCGGACGCCGAACCGTTCCATCAGCGCCGCCGCGAACGGCGAGAACAGGCCGTAGAGCACGAGGTTGACCGAAACGGCCGTCCCGATGGTCGCCCGGGACCAGCCGAACTCCTCGTGCAGCGGGTCGATCAGCACTCCCGGCGCCGCGCGGAAGCCGGCCGCGGCGAGGAGGGCGACGAACGCGGCGGCAGCGATGAACCAGGCGCGATGTACGCGCGGGGAGCGGGTCGTCATGTCCACAACGTCAGCTTCTCCGGTCGCGGCGGCAGGCGAAAGTGGCCGGAAGGACGTCTATCGCAAGGATCAGGCCATTCCTGGCAGACGTCAGGCACGCGCCGACCGCTCGGTAGGCTCGCCCGCATGCATCGCCGTCGCTCCGTGCTGGCAGTCCTGCTCACGGCCGGCCTCCTCGGCGGCTGCACGGGTTCGCCCGACACCAGCGGTCCCCTGCCGGCGGGACCCGAACTGGTGAACGCGGTGGCCGAGACGCTTCTTTCGCTGCGCAGCGTGCATTTCACGCTCGGCGTCAGCGGCGGCATCGACGGGCTGCCGATCCCCCAGATGGATGGTGACGCCACGCTCGACGGCGGAAAGTTCGGGAGCGCGCAGGGGCACGCGGACGTTCAACCGGGTGACACGCGCGTCAAGCTCCAGTACGTGCTGCGCGGCGACGAGGTCACGACGACTGACACGAACGGGATGCTCGCGACGCTGCCGGTGTCCGAGGGTTACAACCCCCGCGCGATGCTCGGGCCTGGCGGGAGCCTGCGGCGGCTCGTCGCCGGTGCCACCGGGCTTCGGACCGAGGGGCGCGAACGGGTCCAGGGCGTCGAGGCCTATCGCGTCGGCGGGACCGTGCCCGCGGCTGTGATCTCGGGGGTGGCCGCGGGGATCCGCAGCGAGGTCGTGGTCAAGATCTGGGTGTCGCAGGCGGAGCCGCGACAGGTGATGCGGCTGTGGATCCAGGTGCCGCCGACGAAGGATCACGTGGCCGCTGTGATGCTGGAGTTGGCGTTGACCAGGCAGAACGTGCCTGTTTCGGCAGATTGAGGGAGCAAGGGACCTTTGCTGCCGCCGGGGCGCGATAGCAAAGGTCCCTTGCTCCCTCCGGGCTATTTGCAGCGGGTGCCGTCGGCGGGGAGTTTGCCGTTGATCAGGTAGTCGGCGCCCGCGGCGTCGACGCACTTGTTTCCCTGCAGGAAGATCGTGTGCTGGGCGCCCTCGAACGTGAGCAAAGCTCCCTTGAGGTCCTTCGCCAGGTTCACGCCGGACTGGTACGGGGTCGCCGGGTCGTCGGTCGTGGAGATGACCAGGGGCTTCGGCAGGTTTTCGGCTTTCGGCTCGTGGGCGCGCGAGGTCGGCGGCGCGGGCCAGGTCGAGCAGATGTCGAGTTCGCTCGTGTCCGGGGTGCCGCCGGTGAGGAACGGCGCGCCCTTGAGCATCCGCTGGTGCGCGTCGTCGATCACGGCGCGGTCGGTGACCCGGGCGTTGTCGACGCAGCGGACAGCGAAGTAGACGTCGAGGGACGCGTCGTAGTGCCCGTCCGGGGACCGGCCGCTGTACTCGTCGGCCAGCTGCAGCAGGTTCTGGCCGCTGCCCTTCTTGATCTGCGCGAGCCCGGCGTTCAGGAATTCCCAGGCGCTCTGCTGGTAGAGCGCCGTGTTCGTGCCGAGCATCGCGTCCTCGAACGACAGCGTGCGGCCGCCACCGGCGACGACCGGCTTGGTGACCAGGGGTTTCAGGAGGTCCTGGAAGGCCTGCGTGACGCCTTCGGCCTTGCGCCCGAGTGCGCAGTCGGTCCGCGCGACGCACCATTTGCCGAACTGGTCGAACGTGTTCTGGAACCCGGCCGCCTGGGTCACGAGCGATTCCACGCCGTCCTGGGCGATGTCCACCGCGCCGTCCAGCAGCAGCGCGCGGACCTTGTCCGGGTACTCCTCGGCGTAGGCGGTGCCGAGCTCAGTGCCGTACGAGTAGCCCAGATAGGTCAGTTTTTCGTCGCCGAGCGCCGCACGCAGGACGTCCATGTCGCGGACTACGTCCCTGGTGCCGATGTTGGCGAGCATGTCCAGCCCGTGTGGGGTGCGCGCGACGCACTTCGCGCCGTAGTCCTTCGTGGCGGCCAGCTGCTTCGCGACCCCTGCCGGGGACATGTCGCTCTCGGTGTCGTCGGCCCGGTCCGCGTCCTGCTCGGCACCGGTGTAGCAGGCGATCCTGGGTTCGCTGGCGCCGACGCCCCGCGGATCGAACCCGACGAGGTCGAAACGCTGGACGAGCGGCGCGGCGCCGGGAGACCTGGCCTGCCCCGCCGCGGCCGACATTCCCGAGCCGCCCGGACCGCCGGGGTTGAGCACCAGGGACCCGATCCGCTGGCCGGGGTCGGCCACCTTGTGCCGGAGCAGGCCCAGCGTGATCGTGTCCCCGGCGGGTTTGGCGTAGTCCAAGGGCACTGTCAGGCGCGCGCAATCGAGCGACTTGTCGCCGTACAGCTTCTTCACCGGCTCGCTGGTCGCGTACGAAGTGCAGTCCCCCCAGCTCAGCTTCTGGTCGGTGAACCGCTTCAGCGCGGCCGGATCCGGAACCGGCGAGGACGAGGTCGTCGGGCGAGGAGCCGACGACGCGGACGGTGGCGAGGGCTGCTGCTGGTCCGTCGAGCAGGACGCGAGCAGGACGGCTACGGCGAGCAGGGCCGAAACCCGGCGAAGACTGGTCACGACGCGATCTTCGCAGGTCGAGTGACGTGCCGGAGCTGGATCGCCGGAGTCGTTACTTACCGGCGCAGCGCGTGCCTTCGGCGGGCAACGTGCCGTCCAGCAGGTAGTCCGTGCCGATCTTGTCGACGCACGAGACGCCCTGCAGGAACACCGTGTGCTGGGTGCCCTCGAACGTGAGCAAAGCTCCCTTGAGCGCCTTCGCCAGGTTCACCCCGGCCCGGTACGGGGTCGCCGGATCGTTGGTCGTCGAGATGACCAACGTCTTGGGCAGGCCGTCCACCCGCGGTTGGTGGGGCTGCGAGGTGTTGGGGACTGGCCAGAACGCGCACGCGTCCCTGGCCGCGCTCGCCGGGCGGCCGTCGTCGAGGAACGGCGCGACCCGCATGTACTTCTGCTGCGCCGCCAGCAGCGTCTTCTGGTCGGTGACGCGGGGGTCGTCGACGCAGCGGATCGCGGTGAACGCGTCCTGGGTGGTGCCGTAGTGCCCGTCCTGCCCGCGCTCGTTGTAGAGGTCGGCCAGCTGCTCCAGCGTCGCGCCGCGCTGGCGCTTCAACTCGTTGAGGCCCGTGTTCAGCGCGTCCCACAGGCTCTGCTGGTAGAGCGCCTGGATGGCGCCCGTCGTCGCGTCTTCGTAGGAGAGTTTCCGGCCGTCACCGACGGGAACCGGGAAGTCGATGAGCGGACGGGTGAGGCCCTGGAACATCGTCACCGCGGCGGCCGGGTCGGGGCCGAGGGCGCAGTCCTGCTGGGCGGCACACCAGCGGGAGAACTCGTCGAACGCCTTGCCGAAGCCCTGCCCCTGCGCGACCAGCGAATCGAGCGGGCTCTGCTCGGGGTCGACGGCTCCGTCCAAAACGAGCGCGCGCACGTTCGCGGGGAACGCCTCGGCGTAGGCCGAACCGATCCGGGTGCCGTAGGAGTACCCGAGGTAGGTCAGTTTCGGGTCGCCGAGAACCGAGCGCAGCACGTCCATGTCCTTGACGACGTCGCGCGTGCCGACGTTCGCGAGCATCTGGGCACCCTGCTGGGTACGTTGCGCGCACTTCGCGGCGAAGTCCTTCTCTTCGGTCTCCTGCTTGACGACGCCTTCGGGCGTGCCGTCGGTTTCGAGGTCCTCCGCGCGCTCCTTGTCGCGTTCGCCGTCGGTGAGACAGTGGATCTGGGGCTCGCTCGCCCCGATCCCGCGGGGGTCGAACCCGACGAGGTCGAACCGCTTGCCGAGTGCGGTCGACGCCGTCTGGTTCGCCATGTTGGCAGCGGCGGTCATCCCGGACGCGCCGGGTCCGCCCGGGTTGATCACCAGCGAACCGATCCGCTGACCGGGATCGGTCGCCTTGCGGCGGAGGAGCCCGAGCGAGATGGCCGGGCCGTCGGGCTTCGCGTAGTCGAGCGGCACGCTGAGGCGCGCGCACTGGATGTCCTTCGCCCGGAACGCGGACTTCGCGTCATCGGATGTCGCGTAGGGTGCACAGTCGCCCCAGGTCACGCTCTGCGCGTAGAACCTGTCCAGCCCATTCGGCACCGGCCCGACCGGCGGATGTGACTCCGTCACCGGCTCCGATGTCCGGGGCTGATTGCCCGAGGAGCACGCTGCCAGCGTGACCGCGAGCATCCCGGACAGGGAAAGCACGGCGAAACGACGGACGCGAGACCTGGCGCTGGCATGAGTGGACACGGTTTGATCGTGCCATCGGCCGCGGAACTCAAACGCACCACCACTGCGTTGAGTGGGTCGAGGATCACAGAGACGGGAGACCAGGGGTGGCAGCACTGATCAGCCGGGTGGGCAAACGGCTGCGCCGGATCATTCAGCGGCCGGGCAGCGTCGAGCTGACCCGCTACGAAGCGCTGCTGCCGGCCATCGAGAAGCTCGAGCCCGAATTGGAGAAGCTTTCCGACGAGGAGCTGACGGAGCGGGCCGGCAAGGTCCGCGAGGCCGCGGAATTCGGCGACGAACAGCTGGTCGAGGTCTGCGCACTGGGCCGGGACGCCGCGCGGCGCGCACTGGGCGAGCGGGCGTTCGACGTCCAGCTGCTCGGCACGATGGGCCTGCTGAGCGGACACGTCGTACAGATGGAGACCGGTGAGGGCAAGACGCTCGCCGGCGCGCTGGCGGCCGCCGGCTACGCGCTGCGTGCCAAGAGCGTGCACGTAGTCACCGTCAACGACTACCTCGCGCGACGCGACGCGGAGTGGATGAAGCCGGTCTACGACCTGCTCGGCGTCTCCGTCGGCTGGGTCGCGCCAGGCCACACGCCTGAAGCGCGGCGTGAGGCCTATGGCAGCGAAGTGGCGTACGGCGCTGTCAGCGAGATCGGGTTCGACGTCCTGCGCGACCGGCTCGTCACCCAGGAGGGTGAGCTCGTCCAGCCGCCGCCCGAGGTGGCTATCGTCGACGAGGCCGACTCCGTGCTGGTCGACGAGGCCAGGGTGCCGCTGGTCATGGCGGGGTCGATCGACCATACCGACGCCGACGAAGAGGTCGCAACGGTCGTCCGGCGGCTGCGGCTGGGCCTGCACTACGAGACCGACTCCGACGGCCGCAACGCGTGGCTGACCACCGCCGGCGCGTCCGTGGTGGAGAAGTCACTCGGCGGCATCGACCTCTACAGCGACTCCGGTTCGGACCGGCTGCCCGCGGTCAACGTGGCGCTGCACGCGCACGCGCTGCTGACCAGGGACGTCGACTACCTGGTGCGCGACGGCAAGGTGCAGCTCATCAACGCCGCTCGTGGTCGCGTCGCCGAGCTGCAGCGCTGGCCGGACGGCCTGCAGGCGGCCGTCGAGGCGAAGGAGCAGGTCAACGCGACCGACCGGGGCGAGATCCTCGACTCGATCACCGTGCAGGCGCTGCTCGCGCGTTATCCCGAGGTCGCGGGCATGACCGGTACCGCGGTCGCGGTGGCCGAGCAGCTGCGCGAGTTCTACAAGCTCGAGGTCGCGGTCATCCCGCCGAACACGAAGAACGTCCGCGAGGACCTCGAGGACCGGATCTTCGGCTCGCCGTCGCAGAAACTGCGGGCGATCGAGGACGAGATCCGGACCGTGCACGAGACCGGGCGGCCGATCCTCGTCGGCACCCAGGACGTCGCCGAGTCCGAGGAGCTGGCCGAGAAGCTGGCGAAGGTCGACCTGCCGTGTGTCGTGCTCAACGCGCGCAACGACGCCGAAGAGGCCGAGATCATCGCCGACGCCGGCAAGCGCAACGCCGTCACCGTGTCGACCCAGATGGCCGGTCGCGGTACCGACATCCGGCTCGGCGGCAAGGACGGCGCCGAGCGCGAGGAGGTCGCCGAGCTGGGCGGATTGCACGTGATCGGCACAGCGCGGTACCCGAGCAGCAGGCTCGACGGGCAGCTGCGCGGGCGATCCGGCCGTCAGGGCGACCCTGGTAGCGCGGTATTCTTCGCGAGCCTGAACGACGACCTCGTGCTCTCGAACGCGCCGGACATCCCCGAGGGGATCGCGTCCGACAGCGAGACGGGCGAGATCACCGATCAGGCGGCGCACCGGCAGATCAACCACGCGCAGCGGGTCGCCGAGGGGGTCGACCTCGAGATCCACCGCAACACCTGGCGCTACACGCGGCTGATCGAGCGGCAGCGCAACGAGCTGCTCGACCACCGCGACAAGGTGCTGAAGACGGCGTACGCGGCGGAGCAGCTCGAGAAGGACCAGGCGGAGAAGTTCAAGGAGCTCGCCGAGAAGGTCGACGACGAGGCCAAGGTGGAGCAGGTGTCCCGCGAGGTGCTGCTCTATCACCTGGACCAGCTCTGGTCGGACCACCTGGCGTTCTTGACCGACGTGCGCGAGAGCATCCACCTGCGGGCGCTCGCGCGGGAGACCCCGCTCGACGAGTTCCACCGCGCGGCGATCCCGGAGTTCCACAAGATCATCCCGGAGGCGAACTCGCGGGCGGCGAAGACGCTCGAAGAGGCCGAGCTCACCGACGACGGGCTCGATCTCGGCGCGGCGGGTGTGCGGCGGGCGAACACGACGTGGACCTATCTGGTGCACGACAACCCGTTCGACTCCGACTTCGAGCAGACGCTCAAGCGGGTGCGCAGCATGATGAAGCGCAAGTAGGACCGACCGGCCCGGACTCGGACGGGAGCAAGGGACCTTTGCTGTCGCGGAAGCGATAGCAAAGGTCCCTTGCTCTCTTTTCCCAGGTCGGGCGGGGGTGGATGGGCGCTTGAGCACATTCGCTCGTCCGGGGTGGCGCGGGTAGGCCAGAATGTCGGCATGCCGCAACTGCGCATCGCACTGGCCCAGGTCAACACCACCGTCGGCGACCTCGAGGGCAACGCCGAACTCACCGTCGAGTGGACCCGCAAGGCCGCTGAGACCGGAGCCCATGTCGTGGTGTTCCCGGAGATGTCCCTCACCGGTTACCCGGTTGAAGACCTCTCACTGCGGAAAACCTTCGCCGAGGCGTCCCGCAAGGGCGTTGACGATCTGGCCCGCCGGCTCGACGAGGCCGGTTGCGGGGAGGTGCTCACCTACATCGGTTACCTCGATCTCGACGAGGCGGGGCCGCGTGACGCGGCCGCCGCGCTGTATCGCGGCCAGGTCGTCGCCCGGCAGTTCAAACACCACCTGCCGAACTACGGGGTGTTCGACGAGCACCGGTACTTCAAGCCCGGGACCACGCTCGACGTCGTCCGTTTCCACGGGATCGACATCGGCATGGTCGTCTGCGAGGACATCTGGCAGGACGGCGGGCCGATCGCCGCGCTGGGCAAGGCCGGGGTCGACCTCGTCGTCGCGCCGAACGCCTCGCCGTACGAGCGCGCGAAGGACGACATCCGGCTGCCGCTGATCGCGCGCCGGGCCGCCGAGGCCGGCGCGCCGCTCGTCTACACGAACCAGGTCGGCGGCCAGGACGACCTGGTGTTCGACGGCGATTCGATCGTCGTCGGCGCCGATGGGGAGCTGCTCGGGCGCGCGCCGCAGTTCGTCGAGCACCTGCTTGTGGTCGACATGGAACTCACCGCGGGCGGGCACGCCGGGGACGGTGAGCTCGCCGGGCTGCACGTCAGCCGCCGGGTGCTGACCGAAGAGCCCCTCCCGGCCTACGAGCCGCGGACCGAGTCGACCATCAGCGAGCCGCTGTCCGACGAGGCCGAGGTCTGGTCCGCGCTGGTCGTCGGCCTGCGCGACTACATCCACAAGAACGGCTTCTCGTCGGTCACGTTCGGTTTTTCCGGCGGGATCGACTCCGCGGTCGTCGCCGCGCTGGCCGCGGACGCGCTCGGCGGGGACAACGTCTACGGCGTCGCGATGCCGTCGAAGTACTCCTCCGAGCACTCAAAGGACGACGCCGCCGATCTGGCCCGCCGCATCGGGGCGCACTACCGGGTCGAGCCGGTCGCGGACATGGTGAAGGTCTACGTCGACCAGCTGAAGCTCACCGGGCTCGCCGAGGAGAACATCCAGGCGCGCACCCGCGGCATGCTCCTGATGGCGCTGTCCAATCTGGACGGTCACCTGGTGCTCGCCACCGGCAACAAGACCGAGCTCGCGGTCGGGTACTCCACGATCTACGGCGACGCGGTGGGCGCTTTCGCGCCGATCAAGGACGTGTTCAAGACGCACGTCTGGCAGCTGGCGCGCTGGCGCAACGCCGAAGCGGAGAAACGCGGTGAAACCCCGCCGATCCCGGAGAACTCGATCAGCAAGCCGCCGTCGGCGGAGCTGCGGCCGGATCAGCTGGATTCAGACTCGCTGCCGGACTACGCGCTGCTCGACGACATCCTCGACGACTACGTCGAGGGCGACCGCGGGTACGCGGACCTGCTGGCCGCCGGGTTCGACGCGGCGACCATCGACCGGGTGGTGCGCATGGTCGACAAGGCTGAGTACAAGCGCCGCCAGTACCCGCCGGGCACCAAGATCACGTTCAAGGCCTTCGGGCGGGACCGGCGGCTGCCGATCACCAACTCCTGGCGCGAGGGCCAGGCCTGAGACCCCGGGTGCCCGGGCCCCCCGGGGGCCCCGGCCCCCCCCCCC
>NZ_JAYMZS010000097.1:13178-37550 GCF_035828755.1 Amycolatopsis sp. H20-H5
CCTGTGCGCCCCGGCACCCGCTCAGCTCAGCGCGACCTGCTTGCCTGCCCGGTTCTGGAGCACGGCGACCAGGCCGGGTCGGGAATCCTTGCGCACCAGCAACTCCAGGCCCAGCGCCGCGGTGACGGCATGCACCGCCCGCGGGTCGGGATGGACGCCACTGACCATGAGCAGCGGGATCAGCGGCAGGTCACGGCTCGCCGGATGAGCCGTGGTGCCCCAGTCGATCAGGAACGGCGCGAGCCCGTCGAGCCCGCCGGGCCGGGTCAGCCGCCAGCTCAGCAGCTCGCCGTCGGCTGTCTCGCGCGACATGTCGTCGGCCGCACCGGGGTCGAAGCCGCGCTCGCGGGCTTCGGCGATCACGGTGTCGATGCCTTCGACCCGCACCGACCAGGTGAAGAGGACCGGCGCGGTGAGTCCGTCGATGCCGAACGGACGAGGCTGGGCAGGCTGGCCCTGGCTCGGGTCCGGCCCGATGATCTCCAGGTACGCCCCGGCACCGAGAGCCGCCAGGTAGTTCGCCGTGCCGCGGCCGACGTGGCTGCCGCCGGGGATCGGCTCGACGCCGGTCAGCTCGGCGACGTGGGCGACGGCTTCGGCCAGGTTCGGCCCGGCGAACACCAGGTGGTCGAGTACCGGTGTGCTCATGGGTTCGCTCCCACCGCGGCGGCGGCGTTGACCGAGCCACGCCCGTAGAAGGTGTTCCCGGTGGCCGAAGGCCGGCACACCGCGTCGGCCTTTCCGTCGCCGTTGGGGTCGTACAACTCCGGACAGGGCAACGGTTTCGCCGTCGCCAGTAGCTCACGCTTGATCCGCTCGGCGGTCCAGCTCGGGTGACGGCCGGCGATCAGCGCCGCGACGCCCGTGGCGTGCGGGGCGGCCATGGACGTGCCGCTGATCGCGCGGTATTCGCCGCCCGGCCAGGTCGACCAGGTCCGCACGCCAGGCGCCGCGACGGTGACGCGGCTGGCGGAGTAGTTGGAGAAACCAGCCTTGACCGACTTCTCGTCGAGCGCGCCCGTGCCGACGACGCCGGGCAGCTCGTGCGGCAACCGGGTGCAGCTCGGGTCGATTTCGCGCCGCACCGGGGTGCTGTCGGCCGGGCTTTCCGTGTCCGCCGAGCGGGCGTCGAGGTCGATGCCCGCGTTGCCGGCGGAGGCCACGACCAGGACGTCGCGCCGCTGCGCGTAGGCCACGGCGCGACCGACTGCGAGCTTGATCGCCGCCTGGTCGACCTGGTTGTCGCAGTTGTAGCGCCACGGGATGGACCGGTAACTGTTGTTGGTGACCGTGAACCCGTGTTCCGCGGCCCAGACGAATCCGCAGACCATGCTCTCGGCCGTCTCGGTGTCGTCGAGTTCGGCGAGCTTCACCGCGGCGAGGCGTGCGCCGGGCGCGATGCCGACCACGCCCGCGCCGTCGCGGGCGGCGGAGATGGTGCCCGCGACGTGCGTGCCGTGTCCGTCGAGCGTCGGACGCCAGGCGCCGGGGCCGCGATCCGCCCAGCCGGACAGGCAGGACACCGAATCACGGGCGTCGAAAGCTCCGGCGAGCTCCGGATGGGTGTCGTCCACTCCGACGTCGAGCACGCCGACGACGACCTTGCGGCTGCCCTGCGTCACCGCGTGGGCCTCGTTGACACCGAGGGCCGGGACGTCCCAGGCGGTGCCTTCCGCGGGGACCTGGCCGGAGTTCGGCGAGCCGGGTCCGGTGTAGCGGACGTCCTTGCGGGCAGCGAAGAACTCGACCGGGATCTTCGCCGTCCGGGTCGCGCCCACGGCGTCGATTCCGGGATTTCGACGCACCTTGGCGGCGAAGTCGTCCTTCGCGGAATACGCGACAACGACGCCTACCTGCGGGTATGAGGAGACGACAGTGCCACCCGCGTGCCGGATGGCGAGCTCGGCCAGCCAGGTGTGGAGCCTGTCCGCGCGGGTGACGATCACCTGCGGCATGACGAGCGTTCCCGGCGGCTCGGCCACCGAAGGCCGCGTTGTCAGGCTGCCGGTTTCGGCCGGTGAGGCGGACGCCGTCGAGGGGACGGCGGACAATCCCGCCCCCAGCAACGCGGCCACCACTACTACCCGCAGCGACCGCTTCAGCGTTCCCGCTGTTCTGCGCACCAGCCGACCTCCTCGTTTTGACCGGAATCACCCGTCACCAAACCTAGCGGCTGCCCGCTTCGCCGTGACCCGTCGTTGGGCTGAACCAGCGGCCGTCATCTCGTACCCTGGACCCATGACCGCAGAGGGTTACGCCGTCTTCGACACCGCGATCGGTCCGTGCGGCCTCGCCTGGACAGGCCACGCCGTCATCGGGGTGCAGCTCCCGGAGGGCAGCGCGAACCGGACCCGCGCCCGGCTGGCCAAGCGCTTCCCCGACGCCGTCGAAACGGAGCCGACACCCAGCGCCCAGCAAGCCGTCGACGGGATCGTCGCGCTGCTCGAAGGCGAGCCGCGCGACCTCGCCGACGTCACGCTCGACCTCGAGGGCGTGCCCGAATTCCATCGCCGCGCGTACGAGATCACGCGGACCATCGCGCCGGGAAAGACGTTGTCCTACGGCGACATCGCCGCCCGGCTCGGCATGCCCGGTTCGGCGCAGGCCGTCGGCCAGGCGATGGGCCGGAACCCGTGCCCGATCATCGTGCCGTGCCACCGCGTCCTGGCCGCGGGCGGCAAGGACGGCGGCTTCACGGCGAACGGCGGGGTCGCCACCAAACGCCGCATGCTCGTGATCGAGGGCGCGCTGGCGGACGAGCCGACGCTGTTCTGACCGCGCGCGGGGGTGGTCAGGCCGAGGGCACCTCCGGGGACCACGGCTTCAGCCATGGTGTCTCGGGCTGACCTTCCGCCGCGGCCAGCAAGGGAAGCGCTGTGGCTCCGTCGACGTGCTCGCGCACGATGTCGGCGTGGCCCGCGTGCCGCGCGCCCTCGGCGATCAGGTGGAACAGCACCCAGCGGACCGACCAGGCTTCCAGGTCCGGCGGGTACCAGGGCACGCCCTGCGGCACCGGGACCAGCCTGCCGAGGTCCGCGATCCCGGCGATGACCTCAGTGGTGCGCGCGGCCGCGAGATCCAGCAGGGCGAGCACGTCGGCCAGCTTCTCGCCCGGCTTCACCTCGAACTCGGCCAGGTAGTCGGCCTGTGCCTCGTCCCGCGGTTTCGGTGGGAGCTCGAGGATCAGGTCGATCCACCTGTCCTCGTTGCTCGCGACGTGCTTGATCAGCCCGGCGACGCTCAGCGAACTGCGGCTGGGCGACGCGCGGGCCTGTTCGTCCGTCAGCCCGTACGCGGTGGCGCGGAGAGCTTGCCGCTGCTCGGCCAGGGTTCCCAGCAGATGTTCACGTTCGTCGGCTGTCGGTGACAGGCTTCCGGCCATTTCGCACCCCTCAGTGTCGATTTGCGACGCTGGGGGATCCTCGCATCCGGCACCGACAGTTTCGGCTCAGGAATGGGAGCCACCAGGGGTGAAACGGAGGACGTAGGCGACGCCGGCGGCCAGCAGGATGGCTCTGATCAGCAGCTGAATCCGGGTGAGCAGGCCGAGGAAGTGATCGGGCCCGAACTGGCCGAGCACGACCACGCCCAGCCAGGTGACCAGCACCAGGCCCAGGCCGATCGCCGCGAAGGTTCGCCAGCGCGACGGCCACCACAGCACCACGCCGACGCACCCGGCCACGAACGCGAGGTTCGTCAGCACCTCGATCACGACGTTGCCGGGGAACGCGGTTTCGGCCAGGACGATGGCCCCGAAGACCGTGATGGCGCCGGCGGACAGGCGGCCGGTCCAGTGCACGGGCGCGAGGCGGATCATCGGCGGCCCGCCGAACAGGAAGGCGATCCCCGCGACGAGGTGCGCGGTCCGGAAGACGGGTTCGGCGGTCAGCAGCCGCCAAGCCGGGTCGTGGAGCGGGGAGAGCCCGGTGGACAGGACAAACTCCAGCAACCACGCCGAATACGCCAGCACACCGATCCCGACCAGGATGACGGCGGCCCACCGTGCCGTACGCACCAGCACACCCTAGGTGATGGGGATCCGGGGAGCTCGGCGTGGGGAGCAAGGGACCTTTGCTCTCGCCGCGGCGGCAGCAAAGGTCCCTTGCTCCCGCCTTAGGACTGGGGCCGGACGAACGGGAACAGGACCGTCTGCCGGATGGACGCGCCGGTCAGCATCATCAGGAGCCGGTCGACGCCCAGGCCGAGACCGCCGGTCGGGGGCATCCCGTGCTCCAGAGCGAGCAGGAAGTCCTCGTCGAGCTCCATCGCCTCGACGTCGCCGCTGGCCGCGCGCAGCGACTGCACCTCGAGGCGCCGCCGCTGCTCGATCGGGTCGGTCAGCTCGGTGTACGCGGTGCCCACCTCGGAGCCGAACGCGACGAGGTCCCAGCGCTCGGCGAGCCGGGGGTCCGCCCGGTGCTGCCGGGTCAGCGGCGAGACGTCGGTCGGGTAGTCCGTGTAGAACGTCGGCAGCACCGTCGTGCCCTCGACCAGGTGGTCGTAGGCCTTGAGCACGAGGTCACCTTGCCCCGCGTCCTCGTTCACCGGCACGCCCGCCTTGCGGCACCACTCCCGCAGCACCTCGACGCTCGTCCCCGGGTCGACCTGCTCGCCGAGGGCCGCCGAGACCGCTTCGTGCACCGGGATCACCGGCCAGTCCCCCGAGATGTCGTACTCGACGACGACACCGTCGGGCCCCGGCCTTCGCACGACCTGCGCCCCGTACGCCGCCACCGCCGCGTACTGCACGAGCTCCTGCGTCAACCGGCGCATGGTGCCGTAGTCGGCGTACGCCTGGTACGCCTCCAGCATGGTGAACTCGGGGTTGTGCGTGGCGTCGACGCCCTCGTTGCGGAAGTTGCGGTTGAGCTCGAACACCCGCTCCACCCCGGCGACGCACAGCCGCTTCAGGTAGAGCTCCGGCGCGATCCGCAGGTACATCCGCATGTCGTAGGCGTTGATGTGGGTGACGAACGGCCGCGCGTTGGCGCCGCCGTGCACCGTCTGCAGCATCGGCGTCTCGACTTCGAGGTAGTCGCCCTGGTGGAGCCGTTCCCGCACCGCGCGCACCACCGTCGAACGCAGCTTCAGCATGTTCGTCGAGTCGGGGTTGACCGCGAGGTCGAGGTAGCGCTGGCGCACCCTCGTCTCCGGGTCGGTGAGGCCTTTTCGCTTGTCCGGCAAGGGATGCAGGCACTTCGCGGTGACCGTCCACTCGTCGACGAGCACGGAGAGCTCCCCGCGGCGCGACGTCACCACCTGTCCGCTCACGCCGACGTGGTCACCGAGGTCGACGCCCGAGCGCCAGCCCGTGAGGTCGAGCACCGAGGCGTCCAGCATCAACTGGATCTCGCCGGTGAAGTCCTTGACCTTGGCGAAGAACAAGCCGCCGAGGTTCCGGGTCGCGAGCACCCGGCCCGCGACGCGCACCCGATGGCCGGTGTGGGTGCCCGGGGCGAGGCTGTCGAACTTCTTCACCACTTCGCCGAGCAGGTCGTCGCGCTGGAAACCGACCGGATACGGGTCGATCCCGGCCTCGCGGAGCTTGTCCAGTTTCGCCACGCGGACCCGCACCTGCTCCGGACGCCGGTTCGCCTTCGGCTCGGCGAACCGGACGGCCTTCTCGTCGATCCGCTTGACCTGGGCGACGAACTCGTCGCTGACCGTCTCCAGGCGCAGCGCCCGCCGCGCCCTGCCGGTCGGCACGAACCCTTCGAGCGCACCGGCGACGATCCCGACCCTGGGCAGGCGCCGCGCCGAGGAGTAGCAGAAGAAGCGCGGCTCCCAGTCCGGCCCGTACTTGGCGTTCGAGCGGTAGAGCGACTCCAGCTGGAAGAACCTCGACGCCATGCTCAGCACGCCGCGCCAGGCCCGCAGCACCGGGCCCGCACCGATCCGCTCGCCCTCGGAGAACACCGCGCGGAACATCGCGAAGTTGAGCGAGATCCGCTGGGCGCCCAGATGTGGACTCGCCGCGACGACCTCGGCGATCATGTACTCGTTGAGGCCGTTTTCGGCGTCGCGGTCGCGGCGCATGAGGTCGAGCGAAAGCCCGCGGCGGCCCCACGGCACAAAGGACAGCAGGCCGCGGAGCCTGCCGGTGGCGTCGTACGCCTCGACCATCACGCTGCGGGCGTCACTGGGGTCGCCGAGGCGTCCCAGCGCCATCGAGAAACCGCGCTCGGTCTCGTCACCACGCCACTGCTGCGCCCTCGCGAGCAGCTCGGCCATTTCGTCCGCCGGGATCTCGCCGTGCCTGCGGACCTGGGTGGTGTACCCGGCCCGCTCGATCCGCTTGACCGCCTGGCGCACCGAGCGCCGCTCGGGCCCGGCGAGGCTGAAGTCGCGGACGTCGAGCACGGCTTCGTCACCGATCTCGAGGGCGCGCAACCCCGCCGCCGTGTACACCTTCGCGCCGCGCTCGCTGGCTCCGAGCACCCCCGGCGTCCAGCCGTACGTGCGCGTCTCGTCCAGCCACGCGCGCACCGCGTCGGGCCAGGCCTCGGGGTCGCCGACCGGGTCCGCGCTGGCCACGCTGGTACCGGCGAGGACCCGGTACGTCACCGCGGCGCGGCCGCTGGGCGCGAACACGACGCTCTTGTCGCGCCGGGTCGCGAAGTACCCCAGCGAGTCGTCTTCGCCGTGCTCGGCGAGCAGTTCACGCAGGCGGAGCTCTTCGTCGTCCGTCCGCAAACGGCGGCTGCGGACCCCGCGGAACAGCATGTAGAGGGCCGCCGTGGCGACCAGGGTGGCGCTCAGGTCGAGCAGCGTGTCCAGCCAGTACGGGCCCTCACCGATGCCGATGAACTTGAGCTTGAAGTTCTCACCGGTGGCGTGGTTCGCCACCCAGGCCAGCCGCTCCCACGAGTCGCCGAGCCGCCCGGGGAAGGCCTCGGTGACCGCCCAGCCGACCAGGATGACCACCGCGAAACCGCCGAGGAGCATGGACAGCCCGTCACGCCAGGCGCTCGGCGCCAGCCGCGCCGGGAACGCGGACCGCAGCCGGTGGAGCAGCACGAACAGGCCAATCGACAGCAGGTCGGCGAAGGTCAGCCACCACAGCTGCATCGGAATATGCCGGATCTGCTTCGGCGCGAGTTCGAACACCTGCGGCGACCACAGCAGCGCGGCCTGGAACGCCAGCGTCTGGATCAGGCCGCCGAGCTGGAACAGCATCAGCGTGTACAGCGCGGCCCGCTTGCGACGCCGGAGCGCGGCGCCCAGCACGACCAGCAGCAGCACGATGATCAGGCTCGGGCTGGTCGGGACGCTGATCACCGAGAACGCCGTGTCGATCGAGCCCAGGAAATGGCCGTGCACGCCGTTGGTCAGCAGCAGCAGGACCGAGAAGACGGCCGCCAGCTGGACCACGGTCGCGACGATGCCGCCCGACTTGGCCTTCCAGGGCGAAACGCGAGGTGCGCGCTCGCTCACAGAGTGTCCCATTATCGCCTTTCGCGAGGGTCCGCTCGTCATGTCTTCTTCTTGACGTCAGTGAACCGCCCAGGGTTGTCCCTGGGAATCATCCTGCAGGGGGAACCCCGGTGACCTTCAGGTAGGACACGGGCGTGTGAAGCTGGTCGCAGGCACTTGGGACCGCACTGACCGCGTGTCACGCTGGGGCCGTTCCAGCTCCACGACCCGGGGACCTCTTCGAGGCCTCGAGGGAAGGACGGTCGACAAAGATGTCTACCCTCAGCAACGAGCCCGCTCCGAGCACCGGCGGCGAGGTCGCCGCTCCGTACGGGACCGGCCCGGCGCCGCAGTCGGTGCCCGGCAAGAAGGTCCGCATCCACCACCTGCGTGAGCTGAAGGAACGCGGCGAGCCGTGGCCCATGCTCACCGCGTACGACATGTACACCGCCGAGCTGTTCGACGAGGCCGGGATCCCGGTCCTGCTCGTCGGCGACTCCGCGGCGAACAACGTCTTCGGTTACGACACGTCGCTGCCGGTGACGGTCGACGAGCTGTTGCCGCTGGTCCGCGGGGTCACCCGATCGGTCAAGCGCGCCCTGGTCGTCGCGGACCTGCCGTTCGGCTCCTACCAGCTTTCGCCGGAACAGGCGCTCGCGACGTCGGTCCGGTTCATGAAGGAGGGCCGCGCGCACGCCGTGAAGCTCGAAGGCGGCAGGCGGTTCGCGGCGCACGTCGAGGCGCTGACCTCGGCGGGCGTACCGGTCATGGGCCACATCGGATTCACCCCGCAGAGTGAACACAACCTCGGTGGCTACCGGGTGCAAGGGCGCGGCGAAGCGGCCGAAGTGCTGCTCGCCGACGCGCTGGCGCTGCAGGAGGCCGGGGCGTTCGCGGTGGTGATGGAGATGGTGCCCGCCGAAGCGGCGAAGCGCGTCACGGCCGAGCTGTCCATCCCGACCGTCGGCATCGGCGCCGGGCCGGACTGTGACGCGCAGGTGCTGGTCTGGCAGGACATGGCCGGGCTGCGGCGCGGCAAGGCACCCCGGTTCGTCAAGCGGTACGCCGACCTGGCCGGGGTGCTCTCCGGCGCGGCGACGGCGTTCGCCGAGGACGTCCGGCGGGGCGAGTTCCCCGCCGCCGAGCACGCGTTCCACGACTAGCCCACCAGCGGACGGGAGCAAGGGACCTTTGCTGTCGCCGAGGCGGGAGCAAAGGTCCCTTGCTCCCGTTCTGGAGCCAGTCACGACCGTTTGAATCTGTCCGCGAGCTCCGGATCGTGCTCCCACCAGAGCCCGCCGACCGGCAGCTCACCGGCCTTTTCGGCGTCGTCCAGCTTCGCGTCGACCTGCTTCGCGCGGCGCTCGTCGTCGCGCGACCAGCGGACGAACAGCGCGGCGACGAACGGCAGCCCGGCCAGGTCGCCGCCGATCCACAGCACGCCGGCGCCGATGATCTGGTCGGTCCGCACGTCGGGGCCCCACACGCGCATGATCGCCTCGTAGTGCTCCGGGGCGACCAGCGGGCCGAGCCACAGCACCAGGCCGAGCGCGCCGTCGAAGATCACCTCGGTGAGCGCGATCCAGACCGACACCAGGTGCGGGTCCGTCCGCGGCGTCGGGTCCAGCTGGATCCTCGTCCAGAAGTAGACGAACCCGGCCAGCACCAGCCCCAGCCGAACCAGGCCGTCGACCACGGAAACCCGCAGCGTGAGCTCGTAGAGCGGGGTGAAGTAGAGCAGGAACGGCGGCGCCACGAGCACGACCGTCACCACGGCCGGGAACGTCAGGAAGCGTGCGGCCCGCCCGCGGCCGAGCCGCCGCAGCCGAGCCCGGACCGGCTGCGGGACGGACCGGACGAGCAGCGTCACCGGTGCGCCGAGAGCGAACAGCAGCGGCGTGATCATCAGCAGCACGGTGGTCTGCACGGCCCGCGGCCAGAACAACGTCGTGTCGTAGACGGCGAGGCTCGAGCAGGTCACCAGCAGCAGCGTCGCGAGCCCGGCCATGAACGCGAGCACACGCCCGCGCGGCCAGCCATCCTGGTGGCGGACGCCGGCCAGATAACCCGCGCCCAGCACGAGGACGGCGAGGACGGCAGGAAGGTCGAGCGTCCACGCCGTGAACACCCGGTCGAGATCCAGGGGTGCGGTCACGGAATTCAAGGCGATGTCGATGACGTCAGTGTCCACCCTTATTCGTCGCTAATCCTCGCCGGGTCAGAGCGCGAAGAAGATCAGACTGCCGATTCCGGCAATCGCGCAGTAAAGAGCGAAGGGGGTCAAGGTACGCGTTTCGAAATAATTGGTGAGAAAACGGACGGCGATGTAGGCGGCCACCCCGGCCACGAGACTGCCGACGAGCGCCGGGCCCAGCGAGGCGTGGTTTTCCGGCCGGAAGAGCGTAGGCATCTTGAGCGCGCCGGCGGCGAGGATCACCGGCGTCGCGAGCAGGAACGCGAACCGGGCCGCGTCCTCGTGGTTCAGGCCGCGCCGGAGCCCGGCGACCATGGTCACCCCGGACCGGCTGATCCCCGGCAGCAGCGCGAAGATCTGGGCGGCGCCGATGGCCACCGCCTCGCCGACGCCGAGCTTGGACAGGCGGGCGTCGGACGCCTCCTCGACAGCGACCGCGCGCATCACCATCGTCTCCTCGGCGGAGAAGTCGATCGTCTCCGAGACGCGCGAGTCGACGACCGTAACCTTCTTGCGTGGCTTGGAGAATCGCTCTGCCGCGTAGAGCACGCCACCGTTGAGCGTGAGGAAGATCGCCGCTGGGACGGGCTTGCCAAGGTAGTCGCGCAGCAGGCCTTCGAACAGCAGCCCGGCGAGCCCGACCGGGATGGTGGCGAGCACCAGCAGCCAGGCGAGCCGCTGATCCGCCGTGCGCACTTCACGATGGCGGATCGAGGTCCAGAGCCCGCCGATGATGCGGACCCAGTCACGCCGGAAGAACAGCACGAGTGCGAGCGCGGTGGCCACGTGCATCGCGACGAGCACCGCCAGATAGGGCGAGTCCTTACCGATGCTCAGGTCGGTCTGCCACTGGCCGCCGATCAGCGCGGGCAGCAGGATGCTGTGCCCGAGACTGGACACCGGAAACAATTCCGACACCCCTTGCAGTGCCCCCACCACGATTGCCTCGACATACGTCACGGCGGACATTTCGGGCCTTTCCTCGAACAAAGGATGATCACCACGGCACACCATTGCCGCCCCCGGAAAGCTACCGAGCCGGGAGTTAACACTCAGCAAAGGGGCACCCCTGGCCAGGGTTTCGGCACCGGGGCCAGCATTCACATACTTGAACATAAGTCATGTACTTGACTGGTGTTCGGAGCGTGTTCTAGCGTTTACCCGTCGCCGCCACGCAGGCTCGACCCTCGACGAGGAGGAATCTGGGATGCGCGTTCGTGACCGGGCTCTGGCGGTACTGGCCGGGATGGGGCTGCTGATGTCGTCGGCCGTGACCACCGCCTCGGCCGCGACGGTGAACGTCGGCACCACCGCACAACTCAACTCGGCCCTGGCCTCGGCGACGCCGGGCACCATCATCCAGCTGGCCGCCAACACGACCTTCACCGGCAATTTCAAGGCCGCCAAGAGCGGCACCGCGAGTGGCCGCATCACCCTGCAGGGTCCGCGCAGCGCGGTGCTCAAGGCGTCCGGCGGGCGCACGCTCGAACTCACGGGCGGCTACTGGACGCTCAACGGCTTCACCATCACCGGCGGGCAGAAGGGCCTCATGGCGACCGGCGTCAAGAACACGCTGGTCGACGGCATCAAGGTCACCGGGGTGGGCCACGAGGGCATCCACTTCCAGTACACGAGCAGCGACAACGTCGTGCAGAACTCCGAGGTCACCGACACCGGCAACGAGTACGCGGGGTACGGCGAAGGCATCTACTTCGGCTCCGCGAACAGCAACTGGCCCGGTGGCACCCCCGACCACAGCGACCGGAACAAGGCGCTGAACAACAAGATCGGCCCGAACGTGCGCGCGGAGTCGATCGACATCAAGGAAGGCACGACCGGCGGCGAGCTGCGCGGCAACACCTTCGACGGCACCGGCCAGGCGGGCGAGCACTTCGCCGACAGCTGGGTCGACATCAAGGGCAACGGCTACCTCATCGCCGACAACAAGGCCAGCAAGGTCTTCGTCCACGACGCGACCTACGGCGGCTTCGAGCTCCACGTCCAGCTGGACGGCTGGGGCCGGAACAACACCTTCTCCGGCAACACGGCGGACGTGCAGTCCTCCTACGCCTACGGCTTCTACCTCGCGAAGCCCCGGCTGGGCAACAAGGTCTGCGCGAGCAACACCGTGACGAACGCCGGGAAGGGCTTCGCGAACGTGGCCAAGACAGCAGGCTGCTGACGCGACCGAGACCGGGGGCCCGCTCAGCCCGGCGGCGGGGGCGGGCCCCCACCTTTCGATCAGGCCGCCAATTCCGGCAGAGTGTCCGTCATGGACGCGCTGTACCCGCCGATCCCGCCGCACGCCGAGGGCTTACTGGACGTCGGCGACGGGCACCGGATCCAGTGCCAGCAGGCCGGGAACCCCGGGGGCAAGCCGGTGGTCGTCCTGCACGGCGGGCCGGGCAGCGGGATGGCGCCGATGACGCGGCGGCACTTCGACCCGGCCGCCTACCGCATCATCCTGTTCGACCAGCGCGGCGCCGGGCGCAGCACCCCGCACATCGGCGAGCCGGACGTCGACCTGGCCGCGAACACGCTGTGGCACCTGGTCGCCGACATGGAGTTGCTGCGGAAAAAGCTCGGCATCGAACGCTGGCAGCTCTTCGGCGGTTCCTGGGGCGCGACGCTCGCGCTGGCCTACGCCCAGACGCACCCGGAGCGCGTCAGCGAGATCGTCCTGCGGGGCGTGTTCACCGTGCGGCGCCGGGAGCTCGACTGGCTCTACCGTGGTGGCGCGTCGAATCTCTTCCCCGCGGAATGGGACGCCTTCCTCGCGCCGATCCCCGACGGCCTGCGCGGCGATCCCCTGGCCGCCTACCGTGACCTCGTCTACGACCCCGACCGTGCGGTCCGCGAGCGCGCCGCGGCCGCGTGGAGCGGGTGGGAGGGCTCGATCGTCTCGCTGCTCCCAGACCCCGGTTTCCAGATCCAGTACTCGGATCCGGGCTTCGCGCTGACCTTCGCGCGGCTGGCCCTGCACTACTTCACCCACGGTTCGTGGCTGGACGAGGGCCAGCTGATCCGGGACGCGCCGAAGCTGGCTGGCATCCCCGGCGTCATCGTCCAGGGCCGCTACGACGCCGTCTGCCCGCCGATCACGGCGTACGAACTGCACCGCGCGTGGCCGGGTTCGCGGCTGGACCTGGTGCCCGGCGCCGGGCACGCCGTCACCGACCCTGGCATCCTCGCCGCCCTGCGCGTCGCGACGGACGGCTTCCGGCCCGGCTAACGCGGGAGCAAAGGTCCCTTGCTCCCGCTTTCGCGATTCGCAACTGCCCCTGAAGGCCACCATGACGGCGTTTTACGCCGTTGCGTGGGGGCGCCATCAAGAGTGGCCTTCAGGGACTTTGACGAGACCAGGACCAAACGACCGCCCTACAGACGTCCCCCGCTGGCCGTGTCCCCCGACAGCCGCTGCGCCAGGTACACCGGCACCGTCGACGCGACGATCAGGACCGCCGCCACCACGTTGACGATCGGCGCCTGGTTGGGCCGGAAGAGGTTGTCCAGGATCCAGATCGGCAACGTCTCCATGCCGGTGCCCAGGGTGAACGTGGTCACGATGATCTCGTCGAACGACAGCGCGAACGCCAGCAGCGCGCCCGCCAGCAGCGCCGAGCGCAGCATCGGGAACGTGACGAGGCGGAACGTCGTGATCCCGTCCGCGCCGAGGTCCATCGACGCCTCTTCGAGGTTGCCGCCAAGCCGCCGCAGCCGCGCGACGACGTTGTTGAACACCACCACGATGCAGAACGTCGCGTGCGCGATGATCGCGGTGAACAGCCCGAGGTCGATGCCGAGGATGGTGCGGAAAGCGTTGTTCAGCGCGATGCCGGTGACGATCCCTGGCAGCGCGATGGGCAGGATGATCAGCAGCGACACCGGGTTCCGGCCGTAGAACCTGTACCGCTGCAGTGCGAACGCCGCCATCGTGCCGAGCACCAGCGCGATCGCGGTCGCCGCCACCCCGGCCCGCACGCTGGTCCACAGCGCGTCCAGCGCGCCCGCGTTCCCGGCGGCGCGCGACCACCACTCCACCGTGAAGCTCGACGGCGGCCACCCGAACGTGGTGTCGGCGTTGAACGAGTTGAGCAGCACCACCAGCAGCGGGAAGTAGATCACCGCGAGGCCGAGCATGAGCGCCGCGAGCAGGACGTGCTTCGTGGTCTTCGAAACCGTCATCGCCGCGCTCCTAGAGGTTGTCCAGCGCGCCGGTGCGGCGCACGGCGGCCAGGTAGACGAGCATGATCACGACCGGGACGGTGGCGACGGTCGCCGCGAACGGCAGATTGTTGGCCGCGCCGATGTTGTCGTAGACGACGTTGCCGAGCATCTGGTTGGTCCCGCCGACGATCTTCACCGCGATGTAGTCGCCCAGCGACAACGAAAACGTGAAGATCGACCCCGCGACGATCGCCGGGAAGGTCAGCGGCAGCACCACCGAACGGAACGTGCGGAACGACTTCGCGCCCAGGTCGCCGGACGCGTCCACGAGCGAGTTCGGCAGCCGCTCGAGGCCCGCGTAGATCGGCAGGATCATGTACGGCAGCCACAGGTACGACAGCGTGATCACGGTCGCGGACAGGCCGTACCCCGGCGAGTCGAGCCCGAACGGGTTCAGCAGCCAGTGCAGGACCCCGTTGCCGGACAACATGGTCCGCCACGCGTAGGCCTTCACCAGGTAGCTCGCCCAGAGCGGCGTCATCACCGCGATCACCAGCAGCCGCTGGGCGCGCGGCGACGCGAACTTCGCCATGTAGAACGCCATCGGGAACGCGATCACGGCGTCCACCACGGTCACCAGCGCGGCGATCCCGACCGTGCGGATCGTGATCGTGCGGTAGACGGCGTCACCGAAAAGGGTGGCGAAATTGTCCAGCGACCACTCGGTGACCACCTGGCCGGTGAAGGCGTCGGTGTGCCAGAACGCCGTGATGAACAACGCCGCGAGCGCGCCGAGATAGGCGAACCCCAGCCATGCGAGCGGCGCGGAGAGCAGGATGCCCAGCCGCAGTTTCGGCGTGCGGTACAGAAAGGCCGAAAGCGTGCGCCTCGGCGAACTCACAGACGTCATCGGGCCACCTCAGGCGCGGGAAAAGGACCGGGAGAGCAGGTCACGGGGGAAATACCGGCCTCTCCCGGAGTCGGGTCAGCCCTTGATCTCGGTCCAGGCGCGGGTCCACTCGCCGTAGTCCTTGCACTTGACGTCGGTGCGGCCGTCGAGGCACTGCGTGATCGGAGTCGTCCAGTAGGCGATCTTCGCGGCGTACGCGCCGTCACCGGCGTGGTAGGTGTCGCAGTGCTTCTTGTCGACCGTCTCCGCGCACGCCTTCGCGTTCGCGGGCGACTCGCCGAAGTACTCGGCGACCTGGGCGTTCACCTTCGGGCTGATGATGTGGTCCAGCCACTTGTAGGCACACGTCTTGTGCGCCGACTTCGCGGCGACCATCCAGGTGTCCGACCAGCCGGTCGCTCCTTCGGACGGCAGCACGGACTCGACGGGCGAACCTTCCGTCTTGGTCAGGTTCACCGTGACCTGCCACGCCGTGCCGAGGACGGCGTCGCCGTTCTTGAGGGCCTGGCTCTCCTTGAGGTAGTCCGACCAGTACTCGCTGACCAGCGGGCGCTGCTGCTTGAGCAGGCCGACCGCGGCCTGGAACTGCTTGTCGTCCAGCGCGTACGGGTTCTTGATCCCCAGGTCTGGCTGGTGTTTCTGCAGGTACAGCGCGGCGTCGGCGATATAGATCGGCGAGTCGTAGGCGATGACCTTGCCCGCGTACGGCGAGTTCCGGTCGAACATCACCGACCACGAGGTCGGCGCCGGGGTCACCTTGTCGGTGCGCCAGGTGAGCAGGTTGGCGCCCCAGCCGTGCGGGATGCCGTAGGCGACGTTGTTGACGCTGTTCCACGGCTTGTTCTTGAGGAACTCGTAGACGTCGCCGTAGTTCGGGACCAGCGCGGTGTTCACCGGTTCGACGTCACCCGAGGCGATGAGCCTCAGCGAAGCGTCGCCGGAGGCGGAAACGACGTCGTACTGCCCGGTCTTCATCAGGCTGACGGCCTCATCGGAGGTGCCGAACGACTTGACGTTGACCTTGCAGCCGGTCGCCTGCTCGAACGGGGTCACCCAGTTGACCTTCGGGTCGTTCGACCCGTTCTCCGCGTAACCGGGCCAGGCCAGCACGTTCAGCTGGCCCTCCGGCTGGCCCAGCTGGGCGAGCGCGTCGAGTTTCGGCGGGGTGAAGCCCTGCCCGCCGGGCGCACCCGGCGACGAGCCGGTGCTCGACGTGCCACAGGCGGCGACGAGCAGGCATACACTGGCGAGGCCGGCCAACGCCAGGTTCCTGTTCTTCATGATTGCCCTTTCGCGTGAGGACTATCGGGTGGGGTGACCCGGAAGTTGTGCTCGTGCCGCCAGCTCAGCCGGACCCGCCCGTCGGCGAACTCGCCGGGCTCGGACGAGTTCTGGCGGACCACGGAAAGCTGGCCGCCCGCGTCGAGCGCCACCTCGTAGCGCACGGTAGCGCCAGCGTAGATGAGGTCGGTAATCGTCCCGGTCGCACTGGTTTCACCCGATCGTGCGGCCTGGGACAGCTCGCCGTCGATGCGGATCTTCTCCGGCCGGATGCTGTACACCCCCGGCTTGCCGATGACGGTCTCCGCGCCGCGCCCGCTGAGCAGGTTGGACGTGCCGACGAACCCGGCGACGAACGCGGTCGCCGGGCGCTCGTAGACCTCGACCGGCGTGCCGACCTGCTCGATGCGACCCGCGTTGAACACCGCGATGCGGTCACTCATCGTCAGCGCTTCGTCCTGGTCGTGCGTGACGAAGATGAAGGTGATGCCGACGTCGCGCTGGATCTGCTTGAGCTCGGTCTGCATGGTGTGGCGGAGTTTGAGGTCGAGCGCGCCGAGCGGCTCGTCGAGCAGCAGCACCTTCGGCCGGTTCACCAGCGCCCTGGCCAGCGCGACCCGCTGCCGCTGCCCGCCGGAAAGCTCGGTCGGCTTGCGCTCGCCGTACTCCTCGAGGCGGACCGTGCTGAGCGCTTCCGCCGCGCGTTCCCGGCGTCGCGCTTTCGGCACCCGTTTCACCCGGAGACCGTATTCGACGTTCTGCCGGACGTTCATGTGCGGGAACAGCGCGTAGTCCTGGAACACGGTATTGACGTCGCGATCGAACGGCGCGAGGCGGCTGACGTCGCGGCCGTGCAGCGCGATCGTGCCGCCGGTGGGCAACTCGAACCCGGCGATCATCCGGAGCACAGTCGTCTTGCCCGAGCCCGAGGGCCCGAGCATGGAGAAGAACTCGCCGGACGGGATGTCGAGATCGACGCCGTCGACGGCGTGGACCTGGCCGAAGTGCTTGCGGAGACCGCGCAGGCGGATGGCCGGGACCTCGTCGCCGGGCAAAACGGCAGCAAAGGACCCTTGCTCCTGTTCGGGAGTGGCGGGGGCGTGATTGGGCATGACGAGCCTCTCGGTCACAACGCACTCATCACGTGCTTGACGCGGGTGTAGTCCTCCAGTCCGTAGAGCGAGAGATCCTTGCCGTAGCCGGACTTCTTGAACCCGCCGTGGGGCATTTCGGCGACGAGCGGAATGTGTGTGTTGATCCACACGCAGCCGAAATCGAGCTTTCCGGCCATCCGCATCGCTCGCTGGTGGTCGGCGGTCCACACCGAGGACGCGAGCGCGTACGGGACGCCGTTGGCGGACGCGAGCGCGTCGGCCTCGTCGGCGAAGCGCTGGACGGTGATCACCGGGCCGAAGATCTCGTGCTGGCTGATCTCGTCGTCCTGCCGGACCCCGGACACGACCGTGGCCTCGTAGAAGAAGCCCTCGGTACCGGCGCGCCTGCCTCCACAGTGGACGGTCGCGTGTGCGGGCAGGCGGTCGACGAAACCGGCCACCTTGGCGAGCTGGTCGGCGTTGTTGAGCGGGCCGTAGGCCACGGTCGGGTCGTCCGGCAGGCCGGTCTTGGTCGCTTCGGCCTGGCGGGTGAGCGCGTCGACGAACCGGTCGTGCACCTCGTCCGCGACGAGCACCCTGGTCGCGGCCGTGCAGTCCTGACCGGCGTTGAAGTACCCGGCCATCGCGATGGTCTCGGCGGCGGCGTCGACGTCCGCGTCGGCGAAGACCACCACCGGAGCCTTGCCGCCGAGCTCCAGGTGCACGCGCTTGAGGCCCGCGGCCGCGCCGCTCGCGACCTCGGTCCCGGCGCGGACCGAGCCGGTGATGGACACCATGGCCGGGATCTCGTGCTCGACGAGCGCGCGGCCGGTGTCGCGATCGCCGCAGAGCACGTTGAACACGCCCGGCGGCAGGAACTCGCCGCAGATCTCGGCGAGCAGCAATGTCGACGCGGGCGTGGTGTCGGACGGCTTGAGCACGATGGTGTTGCCCGCCGCGAGCGCGGGGGCGATCTTCCAGATCGCCATCAGCAGCGGGTAGTTCCACGGCGTGACCTGGGCGCAGACCCCGACGGGCTCCCGGCGGACGAAGGAGGTGTGGCCCTCCATGTACTCCCCCGCCGACCGGCCCTCGAGCACGCGCGCGGCCCCGGCGAAGAACCGCAGCTGGTCGACGATCATCGGGAGCTCTTCGGACGCGGTGAGCGCGATCGGCTTGCCGGTGTCGGCCGACTCGGCCAGCACGAGACCGCCGGCTCGCGCCTCGACGGCGTCGGCGATCCTGAGCAGCGCGAGCTGCCGCTGGGCGGGGGTCGTGTCACGCCAGGTCTCGAACGCGGTCGCGGCGACCCGCAGCGCGCGGTCGACGTCCTCGGGCCCGGCGACCGGCGCCGTGCAGTACGCCCGCCCGGTGACCGGGTCCACGATGTCGGCGGTCCGGCCGGACAGCGGCTCGACGTACCGGCCGCCGACGTAGTGCTTCAACTGCCGCACTGGAGGCTCCTAGCTGCTGTCGGTTCCCGCGGAACGGGAGCAAGGGACCTTTGCTCTCGCCGGAACGGGAGCAAAGGTCCCTTGCTCCCGCGCTGGCGATCGGCGTAAACATATGAGTCCATATGTAATATGACAAGACTTTGAGGCAGGATTGGTGCCATCGGGTACCGAGACACCGAAGGACCACCGGATGCGCCAGGGCATGTCGCACAACGCGCGCTCCGCCATGTTCGCGCCGCTGGACCAGACCGGGCGGGCCGAGGCGGTCACCACGAGGCTGATGGACGCCATCACCCTCGGCCTGCTCACCGACGGCGAACACCTGCCGAGCGAGGCGGAGCTCGCCGGGCAGTTCGGCGTCTCCACGGTGACCGTCCGCGAAGCGCTTGTCGCGTTGAGGCAGCACGGGCTCGTCGAAACCCGGCGCGGGCGCGGCGGCGGCAGTTTCGTCAAAGCGCCGGCCGAGCCGTCACGGGCTTCCTGGCAGGAACGGCTGCGCCTGATTTCGCTGAGCGACCTGCGTGACGTCGGCGACCACTACCTCGCGGTCGCGGGCGCCGCGGCGAAGCTCGCCGCCGAGCGCAGCTCGCCGGAGGACATCGAGCGGCTCGTGCTGGCCACCGAGGACATCCGCACCGCGACCGGCACCGAGGCCTCCCGCGCGGAGCGCCAGTTCCACCTCGAAGTCGCCGCCGCGGCCCAGTCGCCGCGGCTCACCCACCAGGAGGTCCAGCTGCAGAGCGAACGCGGGGGGCTGCTCTGGCTGCCCTTCGGTGCGGACGAATCGCAGCAGGCGGCCTACGCTGAGCACCGTGCGATCACCGGCGCCATCGCGCAGGCCGACGGCGACCTGGCCAGGAAACTGACCGAGGAGCACATCCTCGACGCGATACACCGGCTGGCGGACGTGCACCTGACCTTGTTGGCCCCTTAAGCTGCGGCATCCGTGCATCCGAGGTGAACATCGTGAACGACACGCGCACGCTGGCAGGCGACGAGGTCGTCGAGCAGGTTTCCGCGCTGGTGGAAGGCGTTTTCGACCGGCTCAAACCGGCGCTGGCCGGGGTGGAAGCGTTGCTGGCCGAGGCGGGCGAGGCCCGCGCGGCCGACCTGGACCGGCTGCGGCCGCAGGTGGTCGACGCGCTCGGCGGGCTGGTCATCGGCGCCGGGTTCGTCTCGGCGCCACGTGTCCTGGCCGACCAGGAGTTCGGCTTCGAGTGGTGGACCAGCGATCCCGGCGCCGAGCCGACGCAGCTGTTCATCAGCCTCGACCCGGCGAGCGAGCAGTTCCTCGACTACACCCGCCAGTCGTGGTTCACCGTGCCGCGCGACACCGGGCGCCGCCACATCAACGGCCCGTACGTCGACTACCTCTGCACCGACGAGTACACGCTGACGTTCGCCGTGCCCGCCAAACGTGGCGGCACGTTCGCCGGTGTGGTCGGCGCGGACGTCTACGTGCGCGAGTTCGAGCGCACGCTGCAGCCGAAGCTGCGCACGCTCGGCGGCAAGGCCGCGCTGGTCAACGCGCAGGGCAGGGTCATCGTTTCGAACAGCGCCCGCCTCGCGACCGGCTCCTTGGTGCGCGACGTCGACGTCCCGGCGTGGTGGACCTCCGGCGCCGAGCCGCTCACCACCTCCGGCACGACGCTGCGCCGGTGCGGCGACGCCCCGATCGCCCTGGTCACCCCGGGAAACTGACCACCTGCAGCGCGAGCCAGAGTTCCGCACGGACTCCCGGCGAGTCCAGGGAACGGCCGGTCAGCTCCTCGACTCGGGTGATGCGGTTGCGCAGCGTGTGACGGTGCACGCCGAGCCGTGCCGCGGCGAGATCCCAGTGCCCGTGGTGTTCGAGCCAGACGCGCAGTGAGTCGACCAGGTCGCCGCGACCGGACTCGTCGTGCTCGCGCAGCGGCGCCAAGAGGCTGTCCGCAAACGCTTGCGCGGCGCCCGGCGCGACCAGTTCGAGCAGCCCGTGCCCGGCGTGCTCGGCGAACCGCACGAGCGGGACCCGGCCGGTCTTGGCCGCCAGCGCCGCCTGCTCGGCCTGCCGCCGCCCGGTCTCGAAGTCCACAATGGACACCGGATCGGACACCCCGGCGTACGCCCCGGCGCGCCCGGCCAGCGCCGCCGCCCAGCCCGGCATCCGCCCGTCCGCCCGTCCGGCGACCAGGACGAATCCCCCGTACTCGCCGAAGAAGACCCGCTCATCCGGAGTTTCGGCGTCGAGCGCGTCGTACAACGCGCGCCGCGCCGCCACACTCCCCCCGGCCGCCACGACCACCCACGGCGCCTCCGGCGCGCCACCCCACAACGTCGTCATCGACTTCACGGCCAGCTCGGCCTGCCCCGCCGACAACAGCTCGCACAGCCCGGACCGCAACCGGCGCAGCGCCGCGCCCTGCGCGCGATTCTGTTCCAGCGCAAGGGAAAGCAGTGACACCGCGGTGTTCACGATGTGCCGCCCGGCGGTGTCCAACGGCTGCCGCGTGCCGACGACGAGGAACCCGCGCGCCCGGGTGTCGAGGGTCTGCACCACCACCTCGTCCTCGTCGAGCGCGGTCACGAGCGTGCCCGCGCTCAGCCTGCCGAGTTCGCCGCGGAGCCTCCCGGCCAGCGATCGCGGGGCCACCGACGAAGCCTCGGCCACCTCGCCGGAGGTGTCGAGCAGCAACGCCCAGCCGCCGATCAGCCGCGCCAGCTTCCGCACGACGCCGCCCGCCCCGCCCCGGCCGACCGCCGTGCGGGTCAGCTCCTGCTGCCCCTGCCCGGTGCGCACCAGCGAGGCGTACTCGTCGGCCGCGACCGCCCGTGAGACCGCGCGGGTGATCGCGATGAACGGGGTGCGCCGTGGCACCTCCAGCACCGGCAGCCCCACCTCGGCGGCGGTTGCGACCAGCGCCGCCGGGACGTGCTCGTGGCTCAGTCCGATCCCGAAACCGAGCCCGGCGACGCCCGCCGACACCAGCCGCCGGACGTAGTCGCCGGAGGTCCGCTCGTCGAGGGCGAGTCCCGTGGTGAGGAGCAGCTCGCCGCCTTCGAGGAAGGCCTGCGGGTCGGTCAGCTCGGTGGGGTGCACCCAGCCGATGGACCGGTCCAGCGCGCCTTCACCCGTCCGTGCGCGCAGACCCAGCGCCCGCTCGGCGATCAGGGCCCGCAGCGTCAGTGCCATGGTGTCCAAGTCTACTCATCGACCTGGACAGAATGTCGACCTGACGACACGGCGCCCGCGACCCATCCTGAAGAGCGACCCATCCATCGTGTCCGCAGGAGTTGGCCGTGACCGTCACCACCGCCGCCGGGCCACAGGCCCCGGCACCCCAGCAGCGCCGGCTGCGCACCGAGATCCCCGGCCCCGCCTCGCGGGCCTTGCAGGAACGCCGGGCGAACGTGGTGGCCGCGGGCGTCAGCTCGGTGCTGCCCGTCTACATCACCTCGGCCAGTGGCGGCCTGCTCACCGACGCCGACGGCAACGTGCTCATCGACTTCGGCTCCGGCATCGCGGTGACCAACGTCGGCCACTCCGCACCAGCGGTGGTCGACCGCATCCGCAAGCAAGCCTGCTGGTTCACCCATACGTGTTTCATGGTGACGCCGTACGAGGGGTACATCGAGGTCTGCGAGGCGCTGGCCGAGCTAACGCCGGGCGACCACGAAAAGCGTTCGGTGCTGTTCAACTCCGGCGCCGAGGCGGTGGAGAACGCGGTGAAGATCGCCCGCGTCGCCACCGGGCGCCAGGCCGTCGTCGTGTTCGACCACGCCTACCACGGCCGCACCAACCTCACGATGGCGCTGACCGCCAAGTCGATCCCGTACAAGCACGGGTTCGGGCCGTTCGCGCCCGAGGTCTACCGCGTGCCCGGCTCGTACCCGTACCGCGACGGGCTGTCCGGGCCCGAGGCCGCCCGGCAGGCGATCGACCGGATCGAGAAGCAGATCGGCGGCGACCAGGTCGCCGCCGTGATCCTCGAGCCGGTCCAGGGCGAGGGCGGGTTCATCGAGCCCGCACCGGGCTTTCTGCCCGCGCTTTTCTTGTGGTGCAAGGAAAGCGGCGTCGTGTTCGTCGCCGACGAAGTGCAGACCGGATTCTGCCGCACCGGCGACTGGTTCGCGTCCTCGCACGAGGACGTCGTCCCGGATCTGATCGCGACCGCCAAGGGCATCGCGGGCGGCCTGCCGCTCGCGGCGGTGACCGGCCGGGCGGAACTGCTCGACGCCGTCCCACCCGGCGGCCTCGGCGGTACCTACGGGGGTAACCCGATCGCGTGCGCCGCCGCGCTCGGCTCGATCGAGACCATGCGCAAGGAAGACCTCGCCGCCTCGGCGAAGCGCGTCGAAAACGCCGTGCTGCCGCGTCTGCGGGCGCTGGCCGAGGCGACCGGCGTAATCGGTGACGTCCGCGGACGTGGCGCGATGCTGGCCGCGGAGTTCGTCAAACCGGGCACGAACGAGCCCGATCCCGGCCTGACAAAACGCGTCGCGCAGGCCTGCCACGCCGCCGGGGTGGTCGTGCTGACCTGCGGCACCTACGGCAACGTCGTCCGCCTGCTGCCGCCGCTCGCCCTGTCCAACGACCTGCTCGACGAGGGCATGGCCGTCCTCGAGCACGCCATCCGCACGGAGGCTCTCAAGTGACCACCCCCTTCTGGGTGGCCGGAAAGCCGGTCACCAGCGAGCAGACCGCCGTCGTCCGTCACTCGTTCGACGGATCCGAAGCCGGGTCCCACTACGTACCGTCCACTTCGGACATCGAGACCGCGGTGCAGGCCGCTCACGACGTCCGCGACGAGGCCGCGACGCTGCCCGCGCACGTGCGGGCGGGTGCGTTGGACCACGTGTCCCGAACTCTGGGTTCCCGGTCCGAAGAGCTCGCGCGGCTCATCACGGCCGAGTCCGGCAAGCCGCTGAAATGGGCGCGGGGCGAAGTCGCTCGCGCCGCGTCGACGTTCCGCTGGGCGGCGGAGGAAGCGCGCCGGTTCTCCGGTGACCTGCAGCGGCTCGACACCGATCCCGGCGGCACCGGCCGGATGGCGATCATCCGGCGCGTGCCGAAGGGACCGGTGCTGGGCATCACCCCGTTCAACTTTCCGCTGAACCTGGTCGCGCACAAGGTCGCCCCGGCGATCGCCGTTGGCGCGCCGATCGTGCTCAAGCCCGCGCCCGCGACCCCGCTGACCGCGCTGGCGCTCGGCGAGATCCTGGCCGAGACGGACCTGCCCGCCGGGAGCTGGTCGATCCTGCCGACCGGCAACGAGGAGGCGGCGAAGCTCGTCGCCGACCCGCGGCTGCCGGTGGTGTCGTTCACCGGGTCCGTGCCGGTGGGCTGGGGAATCCGCGACAGCGTGCCGCGCAAGCATGTCGCGCTGGAACTCGGCGGGAACGGTGCGGTCCTGGTCTGTCCTGATTGGACGGACCTGGACTTCGCGGCACAACGCATCGCGACGTTCGCGATGTATCAGGCGGGGCAGTCGTGCATCTCGGTGCAGCGCGTTTACGCGCACGGGGACGTCTTCGACGCTTTGCGGGAGAAGGTGCTGGAGCAGGTGCGCGCACTGGTGGTCGGCGACCCGCGTTCGGCTGCCACCGACGTCGGGCCACTGATCAACGTCGCCGCTGCCGAGCGCGTCGAGTCTTGGGTTTCGGCGGCCGTCGGCGCGGGCGGCTCGCTGCTCACCGGCGGCGGGCGATCGGGGGCGACGGTGGAGCCCACGGTGCTGTCGGGTGTGCCCGAGGACGCCGACGTGATGGCCGAGGAGGTGTTCGGGCCGGTGGTGTCGCTGACCCGGATCTCCTCGGTGGACGAGGGCGTGCGGCTGATCAACGACTCGCGGTGCGGCCTGCAGGCCGGGGTCTTCACGC
>NZ_JAYMZS010000098.1:0-36898 GCF_035828755.1 Amycolatopsis sp. H20-H5
CACGTTAGGGACAGAGGGTTGTTGGCTTTGGGGCGTAGGTGGTGTTGCGGGTGTCGCGGCGGACCTCGTTGGCGGTGGCGAGGTCGTAGAGCACGCGGGTGCTCGAAACGCTGAAGCCCGGGGTGCCGCCCGACTGGCGGCAGGTGTCGCCGGAGCCGAACTGGACCGGCGGGGCGACGAAGTTCGACTGGTCGCCGCCGGTGCCCTCGACGCGGACGTGCCTGGTGCCCCAGATCCGGACCGTCACCGAGTCGCCGCCCGCCGAGGCCTGGATGGCGAACCCGGTTGCCGTGTCGTCGGCGATCTTGAGCTCGACCGCGCTGCCGTCGGCGTTGATCGCCTTGGCGTCCCGGCCGACGGGGTAGCGGTCGAAGTAGGTCTCGTGTTCGAGGTGGCCGCCGTCGGCGAGCCCGGCGAGGTACGCCGCGTTGTAGAGCGTGGACGCGAACTGTGAGACGCCGCCGCCGACCACGACCGGGCCGGTGCCGTCCTCGTCGGCAGGCGCCGGGACGTAGCCGGTCGCGGCCGTGCGGGGGCCGGAGCGGGCGCCGAGGCTGAACGTCTCGCCCGGTTTCACGAGCGTGCCGGAGACGCGGGCGGCCAGCGCCTGGATGTTCACCGCCGCCGGGCCGGAGAATCCGCCGGTGGAGAACTCGCCGATGACCTCCTTGATGCCCAGCGCCCCGGCCGCCTCGGTGGTCACGGCGGGTTTGCTGCCGTCGTAGACGGCATTGAGCTCACGGCCGTCGGCCTTCGCCAGTACCCCGGTCAGCGGCTTGAAAGTGTTCTCCCAGTTGACCTTCCGGCCGTCCTCCGACGGCACGATCGTCGGCTGGCCGGTGTCGAAGACGATCTGCGCGTCCTGGCCGTCGGTCTCGGTGCCCTTCAGCCCTGGCGCCAGCGAGGCCTGCAGCTTGCTCTGGTCGATCCGCACTTCGACGGCCCCGCCGTCCTTCGCGACGAACTGGAACGAGCTCGCGATCGCGTCCGGCTTGAGGATCGCGTCGGCGCCCTCGCCGTGCACCACGACCGGCTTCGCCACGGCGGGCACGACGACCTTGTCGAGCGCGGCGTGCACGCCGGCGGAGGTCGCCTTGACCGGGGTGACGACCACGTTCATGGTGATGTCCCCGCCACCGAGCCAGCCGTCCGTCAACGCGGTGACCGCGCTCTCGACGTCGGCGACCGACTGGCCCTGTCGCGGCTCGACCGGGTACGGGGTGACGTTGCCGCCGCCGAGGTCCTTGAAGGCGATGCTGCCCTCGACGGGCGCGTGGTCGAGATGGCGCGCCGCCAGGTCCGAGACGGCCTGGGTGATGAGCTTCGGGTCGGTCTTGGTCACCACGCCGACCTCGCGGCTGGTGAAGAACGACAGGATCCGGGTGAACGGGTTGAGCGGCTGGTGCCCCGCCTGGCCCAGTGTGTTCGGCCAGTCGACGCCGAGGCCGGACTGCGCGGGCTCCAGCGTGGCTTGGACATCGCCCGCGCGGACCTGCACCGTCTTCGTCAGCCGGGGCCCGAGCTCGCGGCGCAGCTTGGCTTCGGCGTCCGCGTGGGTCAGGCCGCCGACGCCGATCCCGGTGACGGTGACCCCGCGCGGGACGTCGCCCGCGCTGGTGATCAGGTCGACCGCGTAGCAGACCACGAACAGCACCATGAACCCGCCGACCAGCAGGAACACCTTGCCGAGTCCCTTGCGGAAGCGGGTCGCCGGGGTGGCGGGCGGCGGGACGACGCGGTCGCCCTCGAACAGCTCCTCGACCAGGTCCGGATCGTTCTCGGCCAGCAGGTCGTCGGCGAAGATGTCGGTACCGACGTCCTCGGCCACGCCGCCGAGCCGGTCGGTGGTCTCGGTGGCGGAAGGTTCGCCGGGTTCGTCGCGCACGCCAGCCCCTCTCGCCCCGGGCAGCTAAAGATAGAGCCCAGTGCCGTCTTCCGTCCGTTCCGTCGCCACCGCGTGGAGGTCCCGCTCGCGCATCACCAGGTGTCCTTCGCCCTGGATCTCCACCTCGAGCTGCTCCTCGGGGTTGAACAGCACGCGGTCGCCGACCTTGACGTTGCGCACGCTGCCGCCCGTACCCAGTACATCACCCCAGGCGAGCCTGCGCGCGACCTGAGCAGTGGCGGGAATCACGATGCCACCGCTGCTGCGGCGCTCGCCCTCCTCCGGGGAGAGTCGCACCAGCACGCGGTCGTGCAGCATCTGGATCTCGAGCTTGGGCACGACGCCATGATATCGGGCTACCGGGGCTCGCCCGCCATCATCAGGCTCAGCACCTTCCCGGCGCCGGCCTCGAACCGCACCGGGACGCCCCAGTCCTGGCGGGTGATCCGGCAGGCCGGGTGCTCACCGCCGTCGTCGCAGCTGGCCGCCTGCGCGACGACCTGCAGGACACCCTCGGTGACGCCCTCGGCGAAGCGGATCTTGCGGACGAGGTCGGTGCCGACCCCGGCGCCGTCGGCGAGCAGCTCGGGCGGCGACGCGCTGATCTCGAGGCGGGTCGACGGTCCGTAACGGCTGTCGAGCTTCTCGCCGGGCGGCGGCGTGAAGACGACGGCGAACTCCACCTCGCCCGGCGCGAGCACGGTCGGCGGGCGGCGCACCGCGAGGGCGTCACCGGCGACGTCGGCCGTCTCGTCGGTCGGGATGGCGCCGATGCGGTTCCCGGAGGACTCGACGACCAGCAGCTCGCCGTCGTGCAGCAGCAGCCCTGACGGCTCCTGCAGACCTGTCGCGAGCGTTGTCACCAGGCGCGTGAAGGGGTCGTAGCGGCGTACGGCGCCGTTGTAGGTGTCGGCGATCGCGATCGTGCTGCCGGGTAGCACGGCGAGGCCCAGCGGGTGCTGCAGCAGCGCCTCGTCGGCCGGGCCGTCTGCGTGGCCGAAGGAGAACAGGTCGACGCCGATCGCCGTGTGCACGGTGAACGCCTCGCCCGACGGCTCGATCCACCGCAGCGCGGACGTCTCGGAGTCGGCCAGCCACAGCTTGTCGCCGTCGGGCGTGAGGCCCGAGGTCTGCGCGAAGTGCGCTTCGGTGACGTCGCCGTCTCGCAGGCCTTCGACGGTCGTGCCCGCGAAGCGACGGATCCCACCGGTGACCGGATCGAACACGCTCAGCGTGTGGTTTCCGGCCATGGCGACCACGACGCCGCCCGCGGGGGCCCACCAGGCGACGTCCCAGGGGCTGGTGAGGTCGACGTCGAGGGCTTTGCCGGAGTCGGTGCCGTTGCGCCACTGGCGCCCAGTACCGGCCACCGTGGTGACCTCGCCGGTGTTGAGGTCGAGCCCGCGCAGCCGGTGACCGGCCGTGTCGGCGACGACGGCGTGGTAACCGGCGCGCTCGGCGACGTCGTTGGGCAGCAGCGTGATGCCCGACGGCTCGGTGAAGGTGGCAACGTCGAACGGGCCGTCCTGCGCGCCGCGCGCGCCGCTGCCGAAGCGACGGACGACGGTCTCGCCGTCCGAGGCGAACTCGACGATCGAGTGGTGGCCGGTGTCGACGACCAGGACGCGCCCCTCGGCGGTGGCGACGGCCTTGCTCGGGAAGCGCAGCTCGGTCTGCTGCTCCTCGACCGCGACATACGGGCTGCCGCCGCGGCGCAACGTGCCCTTGGCCTCGTGTTTGACGACCAGCTCGCCGATGACGCGGCGAAGCGCCTCCGCGTGCCCCTCGCCCGCGGCCACGTGCACGACGTAGCCCTCCGGGTCGACGACGACGAGCGTCGGCCACGCCTTGACGGCGTACTGCGACCAGGTCGTCAGCTGGGGGTCGTTGAGCACCGGGTGGTGGACCTCGTAGCGGCGCACCGCGGCCTCGATCGCGGCCGTCTCGCCCTCGTGCAGAAACTTCGGAGAGTGCACACCGATCGTCACGACGACGTCGGCGAACTCCTCCTCCAGCGGGCGCAGTTCGTCCAGGACGTGCAGGCAGTTGATGCACCCGCTGGTCCAGAAATCGAGGATGGTGATGCGTCCGCGCAGCTCAGCGAGGGTGATCCGGCTTCCGCCGGTGTTCAGCCAAACGTCGCCGACGAGCTCGGGGGCCCGCACGCGGGACTGCGGTCGTGGGGTGGTCACACCAAGAGTGAACTACATCCGCTCACGCGCTGTTCCGAGGTCCAGCCTCTGAGCGGTCGAGCTCACCCGCGAGAGGGAGGCACCGAAGGGCGTAAAAGGACGAGCGGGCGAGGGCATGGCGAGCTTAACCTCGTCACCATGTCCACCTACCAGGCGAGTGGCGCGTTGACGCCTCCCGAAGCACACGCGCTGCAGTCCATGCTGCGCGAACCCGTGCGGCCTGGACTCGGCGAAGCCGAACTCGACGACGTCGAGCGGCGGTTCGGGTTCCGGTTCGCCGCGGATCACCGGACCTTCCTTGCCGCGGGCGTACCGGTCGGCGACCGCTGGCCCGACTGGCAGCACGGCAACCCCGAACAACTCCGAAAGCGCCTCGAATGGCCCGTCGACGGAGTCCTCTACGACGTAGAGCAAAACGGAACCTGGCTCCCCGACTGGGGCCCCCGCCCAACAGACCTAACCGAGGCACTGGCAATAGCCCGCGACTGCCTGACAGCAGTACCCCAGCTAATACCGATCTGCGGCCACCGCTACCTCCCAGGAATACCAGAATCAACAGGCTACCCAGTACTCTCGGTATACCAAACCGACATAATCTACTACGGCTACAACATACAAAGCTACCTACGCCACGAGTTCGGCGGCGAACCCCTAGGCCCCCCACCAGAACCGCCCCCACGCCGCATAGAATTCTGGTCTCGTTTCATAGACTGACCACAACACCAACAACAAAAACCCAACCACAACAGTTTGCCCCAACCCCAGCGTCTCCGCCGAGCTCTGCGAGGTGGAGACTTCACCGCCGCGCGCCCTCTTTCAGGGCCGCCAGGCCCTCCCAACTCGCGACGGCAGGTCGCCCCCTTACAAGCAAAACCCGCACTTACGCTGGGGGCCAGGGGCGACCTGGCGGCGCGAGTTCGTGAGCGCGCTGGCCAAAAAACACAGGCTCCTAACCACACCTCAGGACTAAACCAAAAACCCCTTTGGCCGCCCCTCAAACCCGCTCAACAGCATCCTTGAGACGGTGCAAAGTAGCCGCGATGTTCTCGTGGTTGGTCTCATCCCGCTGCCAAACCCCGGTGCCCAATGCGGTCGGCACCTTCAACCACCGGGCGCGCCGATCCCACGTGCTCTCGGTGACCGCGCTGCCCACGCCATCGGGCTCGATGTCGTACTGCCACCGCGCAACCGGCAGCCCCACAAACGTCACCTCAAACCCGAACCGACGCCCCACCTCAGCGTCGGTGACGGTCGAAACAGTGCTCCACCGCCGCAAACCCCGCCGGTTACTCCCCCGAAACCGAGCCCCGACCGCAGCGGCCTTGGCGTCTCCAAGCCACCGATACCCCGCATACTCCTCAGCCAACCCAGCCAACGAACCCGGGTCGCTGACCAGCGCGTATACCTTCTCGGGCGATGCCTCGACAACGATCCGCCCGGTGGCACTGGGACCTGGCATCGTGGCCTCGTTTCGTCGGCGGCAGGTGACATACCCACGGTATGTCACCTGTCAAGCGGTACGACGTCAGTTGGAGCGGCGCAGCATTCGGCTCACTCCGGCGGCGATGGTGGTTGCCAGTATCCAGCCCATCGCGGTGAATCCGGCGGCCATCCAGTTGTCGGCCCCGGCCATGTACCAGCGGGATTTGTTGCCGAAGTCGACGATCGGCACGAGCAGGTCCGCGGTGAACAGGACCGGGTTCCACTGCATGCCGGTGTCCTGCTGGTTGACCAGGCACCGCGGCCCGCTCACCGCGTACTTCAGCGGGTTCGGGTCGTGCACGCAGACGTCGGTGCCGAGCCCGAACCACAGGCTTCCCAGCACCAGCAAGGTGAGTAGCCAGCCGAGCGCGCGCACCGGGCGATAGCCGTAGCCGACCATCGAACGCTGCAGCCAGCTCCACAGGCGAACCCCTGGACCGAAAACCTTGAAACCCTGCGCCAGCGCTTCATAACGGAACTGCTGTTTCTTCAGCAGCACCGTCGACGCGTGTTCTTCGTTGCCGGACGCGCGCAGTGTCGCGGCGAGCTGGTCGTACGGGCCGGGGCGATAGCCGTCCATCGCCTGGCGCAGCAGCGCGATGCGGTGGTCCAGCGCGCGGTCGTCGTCGAGTTTCAAGCCGTGCTTGAGCGCGTCGTACCGGAAGTCCTCGAGCTCGATACCGCCCGCGGACGCCCAGAAATGCTCGTTGTCGTCGAGCGTGCCGCAGTGCGCGCGACGCAGCACCAGCCGCCCGTTCGGCGGAACGCTGGGCGTCAGCAGGAACTCGTCGGCGTTGACGTCGCTGGCGTCGAGCGAGATGCCGTGCTGCGGAAGCGATCCCAGCACCGCGCCCCGCAGATCGACCCGCCTGGCGACCTGCGCGCCGTCGAGGTTCACCCCGCCCGCGGCCAGGAACGGCCGGTCCTTGTCCTCGGTGAGCACCAGGTCGCGGCCGATGCGCGCAGTGCGGACGTCGAGCGAGAAACTGCTGCTGCCGCGCACACTCGGCTCGACGAGCTTGGTGCCGTAGAGGTTCAGGCTGCCGCCGACCTCGACCCCCTGCAGCCGCAACGTCCCCTGCACCGTCGCGTCGGTGAGGTGCAGGTTCCCGGCGATCTTCGTGCGCCGGGCGGACAGCACGTCGCGCCCGGCGTGCCGGAACGTGGTGTCCCAGGCGAGCACGTTCCCGCCGACCTTGACGTCCGCCATCCGGACCTGGCCGGCGTGCACCTTCAGGCTGGTCGCCTCGATGTCGCCGCCGATCTCGCTGCCGTCGAGGTGCAGCGCCCGGTCGTAGAACGGCGCCTGCTCGCCGCGCACGACCTGGATCTCCGCCTTGGCGAGCCGCAACGAGCCACCGATGCGCGCGTTGACCATCCGCAGCGTGCCGGTCGCCTGCAGCCCGTCGCTGAGTTCGAGGTTGCCGTCGACGCTGAGCCGGTCCGCGACGAGCGCCGGGCGCGGATCGAGGTAGGGATCCTTGGACTTCCACGCGGCGACCGCGATGGGCCCGTGCTGGTTGACCTTGAGCAGCGCCTCCCGCAGCACGATGTCACTGTCCACAGTGGCGCTGGGGAGATAGAGAATACCGTTGGCGGAGAAGCGTTTCCGCTGACTCTTGGGACCATAGTTGTCCACCTCGCACAACAGGCTGCCGCCGATGTGCAGCCCGTTCCCGTTGAGCGCGAAGCCGTCCGGATTGTTCAGCGTGGCCCCGGAGAAATTGACGTTACCGCCGGTCCTCAGGCCCGGGATGCGCACTTCCCCGTTGGCCACCATGCGATACGCGAGCAGCGCGCCGGTGATGTGCAACCGATCGGCCTGGATCGCCTTGCCCCGCGGATGGCTGATCACGGTGCGCGTCAGCACGACGGAACCGTCGATCACGGCGTCGGTGAGGTTGACCGCGGCGTTCGGCATCCCGCGTTCCCGGTCGTCCCCGCGCTGGACGGTCGTCTCCTCGATCTCCCGATCGTCCGGATCGACCTCCACGACACTGCGGATGAGCCGGACGTCGTTGCGGCTGCGCAGGTTGCGCGCCTTGAGTCCGGGCAGCCAGCACTTGCGGAAGACGAGCCCCAGCAGGCTCGCCTCACGGACGTCCGGCGGCTGCTCGAACCGGCAGCGCTCGAACCGGAACAGGTACTTGAGGTCAGCGGCCCGCAGATCGAGGTGCCCGGTGATGTAGGCGTCCTCGACCTGCACGATCGGCGCGTTAGTCGCCTGGCGACGCCAGCGCAACAGGCCCCCGGAGTCCGGTTTGATGAGCTCAGCGGCCTTGACCTCGTACCTTTTGTCCGGAATCCCGGCAAACGGATCGAGTGGGGGCAACGCGGTTTCCGTCACCGAAACCCCATCCTCCCCCGGATCTCGTGGCACACCGCGTCGAAACCCCGGCATCCAGTGGTCCCCTCCGGATAGTCCGCCCTGCCTGCGCAAGCAGCCTAACGGAGTACACCCGGGACTGGTCCCGTCCGCGACGGCACAAATCACCCAGCGTCGCCCAGCCCGGCGAGTGATCTCGGCCGAACCCGCCCAACGGCCGAGCCGGTGCTGCTAGAGTCACTCCCCGGTAGCAGAACGTAGACACAGGGTAGGCCGCCCCCTGGCAACCGAAGCGCGGTCCGTGCGGGGAGGCACGACATGGGAGATACGAGCACCGGCGGCCTTCAGGGCGTCCAGAACCAGCTGAACACGAATCCGCAACAGGCACCACCGCCCGATGCAGGTCTCGTCCAAGGGTCCACCGCGGCCACGCCGCCACCTGCGGGGCCCAACTACACGAATCTGGGCGCCGGGCAGGCCAAGGCCGACTTCGCCGCCGCCTCAGGCAACGGCGGCTGGAAGTTCGATCCCGAGGCGATGGACTCTGTGATCAAGGACCTGGAAGACAGCATCAAGCACGACTTCAGCCGTGCCACGAATGAGGTATCTCATTTGACCGGTATAGATGCGATGGGGGACGAAGTTGCAAGCCACGTGTACGTGGACGCCGCCAACCGGTCTGGTGCTCAGTATCAAGCTTTCCTTACCAGTGCAGTCGACTACACACGGGCCTACGTTAAGACCCTTAGAGACATAAAGACCGCTTACGAGCAGCAAGATCAAGCAGCGATCGATGCGCTCCGCGACACGGGGAAGGCTCTCTGAATGCGTTCTCGTTTCTTAGTTGCCGTTGTGGCCACCGCGATCACTTTCGTGGCTGCCTGCAGCAGCACGACACAGGGAACGCCAAACCCTGCCCCATCATCAACGAACGCCACAGGTCTCCCCAGGGCCGGCGCGCCCAAGGTAGCCAACCCGTTGAAAACCGGGGCCTTCGAAAGCAAACCCTGCCAAGCTGCGACGAACACGGAAATCGAGAGCGCGGGGGGCAAGCTCGAAAGCGCCGAGTTACAGCCGGTCGGCAACGGCCAGAGCTGCCTGTGGATCTTCGCCGACTTGACCGGGACAATCAACGGCGCGATGAATTTGAGCGAGCCTGATGGACTGAGCCACTTCTACGCCCTCAAGGCACAGGGAAGTGGTCTCACGACCTTTAAACCACTCCCTGACATCGCTGGATATCCGGCTGTCGTCTTCGCCAATGGCGGAGAAAACAAGGGTGTTTGCAACCTGGCGGTCGGCGTCCGTGACAACATGATGTACACCCTGGTCACGCGGCTGTTTGACGGTAGCCCCGGATACAACGATCCCTGTGGGGTCAACGTCAAGATCGCCGAGTTCGCGGTCAAGCACCTCAAGGAAGCCCAGTCGTGACGTACAGCGGCTGGGAGATCTTCGAAAAGCTGAACTCGAATCCTGCCACGACCACAAGGCTTGACGCGGCTCAGGTCGCTTCGCACAAGCTCAAGGTGATCCACGAGGACATCACCAGGTCCATGGAGAGCAGCCAAACGGCCCTCGCGTCGTTCTGGAAAGGCAAGGCCGCCGAAAGCGGCGCTGCCGGGTTGGCGCCGCTGATCCAGACCTCGAAGATCGCGTCCGAGAACATGGATCGGGCGCGGCAGTCGATGTTCGACCAGAACGCGGCCTTCCACCACACGCGTGGTGCCGTGGTCCCGGTCGAGAAGGAACGCGCGGGGGACTGGGGTCCCGGAGACATCCTGTCCATCGGTGCCAGTGACGACGAGAAGGCCGCCGCGAAGTTCGACGCGGACACCAAGAAGAACGTCGAGGCGTACGAGCCCTACTGGCAGAGCACTCAGCCGAGGCAGAGCACGCTGGCGCCGACTTATCCCGCGGCTCATGATCCCAACGTCGACGCCGTGCCCATCACCGCCGATCCGATCAACACCGGGGGCACGCACACGAGCGGGTTCACCGGGGGATCGGGCGCGCACCGCGGGTCGTCCGGTGGGTACACCGGTGGGCCGAGCACGTACACCGCCCCGCCCGGGGCAGGGAACTACGTCGCGCCGCCCGTGAGCAAGCTGCCCGTGAGCAGGCCGCCCGTGAATAGGCCGCCGGTGAGCAGGCCGCCGGTGGGTCCGCCGGGGATGCGGCGGCCGACCGATGGAACTGACCCGTCGTGGGCGAGGACCCCGTCGCGGATGCAGCCGCCTGGCGGATTCGGGCCTGGTGGATTCGGGCCGGGGGGCGACTCCAGCGGTGGTGGTGGCGGCGGTTTCGGGCCGGGCGGCGGAGGCGGTTTTGGTCCTGGTGGGGGCTTCGGGACCGGTGGTGGCGCCGGTGGCAGCGGTAGCGGTGCACCCGGGTCCGGTAGCGCGACGGGTGCGGGGCGCGGGGGTATGTCCGCCGCCGAAGGCGCGATGGGTCGCGGCGGTGTGGGCGGTCCCGCCGCCGGTAAGCCCGCCAGTGGCATGGGCGGTATGGGTGGCGGCAAGGGCGGCAAAGGTGGCGAGGACGAGGAGCATCAGCGCAAGATCCTGCTGCCAGAGGAGGATCCGGACTCGATCTTCGGGGGTTACGACGGTGACAAGCCGACACCGCCGGTGATCGGGGCGTAATGCTGCACCGACCGGCCGGGATCAGCCTTCAGACGTACGAAACGCTGCTGGAGCAACAGAATCTCGGAGACATCCATCCGACGCTAGTCCGCGGTGCGCAGTGGTACCTGCCCGAGGAGCGGAAGCAGCTCGCCGCGTCCGCTCAGGCCGAACTGGCCAAGCTCGGCCTGCTCCGGCACGGCCGTCCCGACGGCGATTTCCTCGACACGCTGCAGATGCTGCAGCGGCCCGCGGTCGAGTATTACTCGTGGGTGAAGGCCGCGAGCGGGGAGCGGACCGTCCGCACAGCTCGGAACGATCGCGAGGCCGTGATCGTCGTGCTGGTGAACGGGACGGTGTTCCTGACGCCGACGCGGCCGGAGACGATCGCGACGGACTTCGCCGCGCAGCTTCCTGAGGCTCAAGCCGCGCAGGTGCACTCGCTGAACTGCGCGCAGGCGGACCTGGAAGAGATCAAACGCGGCAAGCTGCCGAACGGCACGAGCCCGAGTATCCGCGACGCGAAACGGGTGCTGCACTGGCTGCAGATGGAGTACAAGTACTTCGGCCAGCTGTACGTCGCGGTGCGCGAGGGTCAGAACAAGCGGCGCCGCAATGAAAATCCGCCCGGTTGGCTGGACACCGAGCAGGGCCGCGTGCTGTTCGGACAGGATTCGAACGGCTGGATCAGCCTGGCCGGGGCGGGCCCACAGGATGTCGCGAAGCGGTTGCAGCAGTTGGAAAACGAGCTGCGCGGGCGGTGAACGACGGCACTGCCACGGGCCGGTGCGCCGCGAGTGACCAACCCGCTGAAAGGTGGATCAGCCATCTCCCGGCGTCGGCGGCTACACCGTTCACGCACTGGCCTGCCGTTGGCCAGTGCGTGAACCCGCTTTACGAAGGCGTGTTGTGCGTCGGGTTGAGAACCCGGGACAAGAAGAGCTTCGTCCGCTCGTGCTGCGGGTCGCCGATCACCTGTGACGGCGGGCCCTGCTCGACGACGACACCGCCGTCCATGAACAGCACGGCGTCGGCGACCTCCTTCGCGAACTGCATCTCGTGGGTGACCACGAGCATCGTCATGCCCTCCTGGGCCAGCTGCCGCATCACCGCCAGCACGTCGCCGACCAGCTCCGGGTCCAGCGCCGAAGTCGGCTCGTCGAACAGCATCACCTCGGGGTTCATCGACAGCGCCCTGGCGATGGCCACGCGCTGCTGCTGACCACCGGAGAGCTGCCCCGGCAAGGCGTTCTCCTTCTCGGCGAGCCCCACCTTCTCCAGGTTCTCCCTCGCGATCCGCTCGGCCTCTTCCTTGCCACGCTTGAGGACCTTGCGCTGCGCGACGGTGAGGTTCTCCAGCACCGTCAGGTGCGCGAACAGGTTGAACGACTGGAAGACCATGCCGATTTTGCGGCGCGCGGCGTCGATGTCGACGTCCTCGTGGGTGATCTCGTCGCCGTTCACCACGATTTTGCCCTGCTGGGGCTCTTCGAGCAGGTTCACGCAGCGCAGCAGGGTCGACTTCCCGGACCCGGACGGGCCGATGATGCAGATGACCTGCCCGCGCCTGACCTCGACATCGATGCCCTTGAGCACCTCGAGGTCGCCGAACGCCTTGTGCAGCCCGGAAACCTCGACGATCACGTCAGTACTGCCGCTGGTCATGTCGCACCTCCGCCGGACACGCCGGCACCGTATTTCTTCTCAAGCCGCTGCTGCAGGATGGACAGCGGAATGGTGATCACCAGGTAGCAGAGCCCGGCCACGACGATCGGCGTGAGCCCCTTCGCTTCGAGCAGTGCCTGGCGGCTGAACTGGGCCAGCTCCTGCTGTGCCGGGGTGGTCCCGAGCAGGAACGCGAGCGACGAGTCCTTCGTCAGCATGATGAGCTCGTTCGCCAGCGGCGGCAGCACGATCCTGAACGCCTGCGGGATGACGATCGTGATCATCGACTTCGCGGGTGACATACCGAGCGAGCGAGCGGCCTCGACCTGGCCGCGCGGGACCGCCTGGATACCGGCGCGGATCGTCTCCGCCATGTAGGCCGAGGACACGATGCCCAGCGCCAGCATGATGGACACGTTGCGCGGCAGGTGCGTGTCGGGGAACGCGATCGGGACGCCGACGCCGACCGCGAGGAAGATCAGCAGCGCGGGCAGGCCGCGGAAGAACTCGATGTACCCGCGGGCGAACCAGCGGTAGGGGCCCACCGACGAAAGCCTCATCAGCGCCAGCAGCAGGCCGAGGCCGAGGCCCAGCGCGAAACCGAGCGCGGTGAAGATGACCGTGTTCTTGAGCGCGACCGTGATGACGTCGGGGAACTGCTTGGCCGCGACGTCGAGGTCGAAGAAGGCCCGGCCGATCTGGCCCCAGTTGGCCAGGAACGCGAAAACCACGAGAACTACGAGCAGCAGGACGTACTGCGCTGTCCGGAACGCCGATCGTCGTTGGCGGCGGCTCAGTGCCATTTCACTCCTCTAGCAGGCCCGGATCGGGCGTCGGAAACACCGCTGTGGCCGGTGCGGAAGCACCGGCCACAGGCGGGAGTGTCACTTGGTGGCGCCACCGGGCAGCCAGGTCGGTGCCTTGGCGAACCACTTCTGGTAGATCTGCGCGTAGCTGCCGTCCCCAACGGACGCCTTGAGCGCCTCGTTCGTGGCCGTCACGAGGGCGGTGTTGCCCTGCTTGATGCCGATTCCGTAGAACTCGTTGGTCTTGAACTCGATCGCCACCGTGGTGTCCGGGTTCGTCTTCACGAAGTCGTAGAGCACGCCGTTGTCGTTGATCCCGGCGTCGACGGTGCCGTTCTTGACCGCCTGCTCCTCAAGGGCGAGGTCGTCGAAGGTGACGATCTCGGCGCCCTTGGCGTTCTCTTTGGCGTAGTCGGCGCCGGTGGTGGCGGACTGAACGCCGATTTTCTTGCCCGTGACGTTGCTGAAGTCCTTGATCGGCGAACCGGCCTTGACCAGCAGAGCCTGGGTGGCCTCGAAGTACGGGTCGGAGAAGGCGAACTTCGCCTTGCGCTTGTCGGTGATGGTCATCCCGGCGGCCGCGAGGTCGCACTGGCCGGAGTTCATCGCTTCACCGGACTCGATGTTCTCGAAGGCGATGTCGACGATGCTCTGCGTGACGCCGAGCTTCTTCGCGACCAGGTCGACGAGGTCGACGTCGAAGCCGACGATCTTGTCGCCCTGCTTGACCTGGAACGGCTGGTAGGGCAGATGCGTGCAGGTCGTGAGCTTGCCCTGCGCGATCAGCTGGACGCCGCTGGCAGTTGTGCCACCGCTGTCCCCGCCGCACGCGGCCAGCGCGCCGGCCGCCAGGGCGAGCGCCGGTATCAGGGCGAACGCTTTCAGTTGGGGTCCACGCGCCACGTCGTCACTCCTCGTAGTTCTCAGCTGTCGAGACACGCATCCTGCCACTCAATGGGGCCAGTGCCCAGCACCCGTACGTTACGACGCCGTTTCGTCCCGGACGACCAGACCGTGGGTATCGCGTTCACGTGGCAGGGTGAGTCAGGATGACGAGCATGAACAACAACTCCGCGCCGCGGCTGCCACCCGGGGGACGCCGTGCCCGGGTCGCGAAGACCCGGCGGACAGCGCGGCCAGGCGCCCAGTTCGACGGCTACCTCGCGCCGCAGCGCCCGCACGCGGGGGCCTACGACGAGATGTTCTCGCCGGACGGCATCGTGCGCGGGCCGTACCGGGCGCTCTACGAGTCCATCGCGGCGCTGGACTCGAACGACCTCACGGCCAGGTCGGAGGCGCTGGACCGGGCGATGGTCGACCAGGGGATCACCTTCTCCTTGTCCGGCCAGGAGCGGCCGTTCCCGCTCGATCTCGTGCCGCGGGTCATCCCTTCGGCCGAATGGAGCAAGCTCGAACGGGGGGTCGCGCAGCGGGTGCGGGCGCTGGAGGCCTTCCTCGCCGACATCTACGGCGACCGGCAGATCCTGCGCGAGGGCGTGCTGCCGCGGCGGCTGATCACCTCGTGCGCGCACTTCCAGCGGGAGGCGTTCGGCATCAGCCCGCCCAACGGCGTGCGCATCCACGTCTCCGGCGTCGACCTGGTCCGCGACGAGGAGGGCACCTTCCGGGTGCTGGAGGACAACCTCCGTAACCCGTCCGGGGTCTCCTATGTGATGGAGAACCGCCGCACGATGGCGCGCGTGTTCCCCGACCTGTTCGCCAGTCACCGGGTGCGCCCGGTCGGCGACTACGCGGCGCACCTATTGCGCGCGCTGCGGGCGGCCGCGGCGGCGAACGTGGCGGACCCGATGGTCGTCGTGCTCACCCCCGGCATCCACAACTCGGCCTACTTCGAGCACTCGCTGCTGGCCAGGCAGATGGGCGTCGAGCTGGTCGAGGGCCGCGACATGTTCTGCCGTGACAACGTCGTCTACCTGCGCACCACCGAGGGCGAGCAGCAGGTCGACGTCATCTACCGGCGGATCGACGACGAGTTCCTCGACCCGGTCCACTACCGGCCGGACTCGGTGCTCGGCGTCGCCGGGATCCTCAACGCGGCGCGCGCGGGCAACGTGGTGGTCGCGAACGCGGTCGGCAACGGCGTCGGTGACGACAAGCTCGTCTACACCTACGTGCCCGAGATGGTGAAGTACTACCTCAACGAGAAGCCGCTGCTGCCCAATGTGGACACGTTCCGCTGCTGGCTGCCCGACGAGTTCGACCATGTCATGGCGCATCTCGACGAGCTGGTGATCAAGCCCGTCGAGGGCTCGGGCGGTTACGGGATCGTCTTCGGTCCTGACGCCAGCAAGTCCGAGCTCGACACCATCCGGCGCAAGGTCAAGGCCCACCGGCGCGGCTGGATCGCACAGCCCGTGGTCCAGCTCTCGACCGTGCCCGCGAAGGTCGGCGACCGGCTCGCGCCGCGGCACGTCGACCTGCGGCCGTTCGCGGTCAACGACGGCAAGGAGATCTTCGTGCTGCCCGGCGGGCTGACCCGCGTCGCGCTGCCCGAGGGCAGCCTGGTCGTCAACTCCTCGCAGGGCGGCGGCTCCAAGGACACCTGGGTGCTCGCGTCCCGCTCGTCGACGGCCGAACGTGAACTCGACCGGCCCGCGCTCGGCGCGTTGTCCACTGTGGACGGTATCGCGGCGGAGCAGGGGCCCGAGCTGACCACGTCCCAGCAGCAGCAACAGCAGCAGTAAGGAGGCGTGATGCTGGCTCGCAACGCGGAATCTTTGTACTGGATCGGCCGCTACGTCGAGCGCGCCGACGACACGGCGCGCATTCTCAACGTCTCCGTGCACCAACTGCTCGAAGACGCCAGCGTCGACCCCGACTACGCGAGCCGTCAACTGCTCGCCGTGCTGGGGATCGAGTCCGAGGGCGAGGACGCCCTTGACGTCTGGAAGCTGACCGAACTGGTCGCGTACGGCAAGGACAACCCAGCGTCCATCGTCGGCTCGATCAACTCGGCGCGGGAGAACACCCGCGGCGCGCGTGAGGTCGTTTCGACCGAGCTGTGGGAGTGCCTGAACGCGACGTGGAACGCGGTGCCGGACCGGCAGCGGTACGCGCGCCGCGCCGGGCCGCACGCGTTCCTGTCCTTTGTGGAGGAACGCGCGGCGATGTTCGCCGGGCTCGCCGACTCGACCATGAGCCGCGACGACGGCTGGCTGTTCCTGGTGCTCGGCCGCTCGATCGAGCGCGCCGACATGGTCGTGCGGCTGCTGCTTTCGCGGGTTTCGGACCGCGCTTCCTCGCCCGGCTGGATCACCGTGCTGCGGTCGGCTGGCGCGCAGGACACGTACCTGCGGACGTATCGCGGCGCGCTCGACGCTGGCCGGGTCGTGCAGTTCCTGTTGCGGGACACGCTTTTCCCGCGTTCGGTGTTCCACGCGCTGCGGCAGGCGGAGGAGTGCCTGGAGCGGCTCGACCCCGGCTTGAACACGCGCGGCAACGAGAAGTCCGAGGCGCTGCGGCTGCTCGGGCGGGCCCGGAGTGAACTGGAATTCCTGCACCCGTCGGCGTTGCTGGAGGACCTGCCGACCCGGCTGGGCGCGCTGCAGGAATCGATCAGGGACATCGGCGAGGCGGTTTCGGTGCAGTACTTCAACACATCGCCGTGGGTGGCCTGGCGCGGCGCGGAGGTATCACTGTGACCTGGCAGCTGAAGGTTTCGCACACCACCGGGTACCGCTACGCGACCCCGGCGACGCAGTCGTACAACGAGGCGCGGCTGACCCCGCGCTCCGACCGGCGGCAGAACACGGTGGCGAACCGGATCGAGACGACGCCCGCGACCCGCGCGTACCGCTACACCGACTACTGGGGCACCGTGGTGACCTCGTTCGACCTCCACGCGCCGCACACCGAGTTCACCGTGCTGGCGACGTCGGTGGTCGAGACCGCCGACGAGGCCGAGCCGATCCGCACCGCGACGTGGAAGGACCTCCGCAGCGAGAACGTGATCGACCACCGCACCGAGTACCTGGGTGCGACGCCGTACACGCCGCGTGATCCCGAACTGTCGAAGGTCGCGCGGGAGCTGCGCAAGGGCCTGGAGCCCGCGGACGCCGTGCTGGCGATCTGCGAGTGGGTCAACGAGCAGCTGAAGTACCAACCCGGGACGACCGGGGTGCACAGCACGGCGACCGACGCGTGGAAGGCAAAGGAAGGCGTGTGCCAGGACTTCGCGCACGTCACGCTGGTGATGCTGCGGGCGATCGGCGTCCCGGCGCGATATGTGTCGGGCTACCTGCACACGCGGCCTTCGGCGAAGCTCGGCGAGATGGTGCAGGGCGAAAGCCACGCGTGGGTCGACGTCTGGACCGGCGGCTGGTGGGCGTACGACCCGACGAACGGCATCGGCGTCGGCCCGCGGCACGTGTGGGTGGCGATGGGCCGGGACTACGCCGACGTCGCGCCGCTCAAGGGCATCTTCACCGGCGGCGGCCAGTCCACTTTGGACGTCTCGGTGCAGCTGACCCGCCTGATGTGACTGCCCCTGAAGGCCACCATCACGGCGTTTAACGCTGTGATGGTGGCCTTCAGGGGCAGTTTATGTCGCTTGAGACTCAGCTGCGGCCGTGCGCGTCCAGCAGGTGCGCGACGGCTTCGGTGACCTGCTGGGCGAAGTCGATGTTCAGCCACTCGTCCGGGACGTGGATGTTCGAGTCCGGCCCGCAGGCGCCGGTGACCAGGAACTGGGCGTCCGGGTACTGGTCGCCGAGCAGGCCCATGAACGGGATCGACCCGCCCATGCCGGAGCTGCGGTGCGGTGCGCCGAAGACCTCGCCCGCGATCCGCTCCAGGGCGGAGCTGAGCCACGGGGCCTCGGCAGGCGCGTTCCAGCCGTTCTCGGCCTGGACGTCGCCGAGCTCGACCTTGGCCGAGTAGGGCACGTCCGTGGTCAGGATCTTCTTGACCGCCTCGATCGCCACCGCGGCATCCGCGGTGGGCGGGAGCCGGAAGCTCAGCGTCAGCGTGGTCTTGTCGCGCAGGACGTTGCCAGCCTGGGGCGGGAGCGGGAAGCCCTCCGCGCCGATGATCGACAGCGTCGGGCGCCAGGTGTTGCTGAGCAGCAGTTCGAGGTCGTCGTCCGAGACCGTCTCGCCGACCACCGGCAGCAGCGTCTTGAACGCGCCGGGCCTCATGCCCGCCACGGCCTTCGCCTGCTCCAGGCGCTCCGCCGGGATCTGGACGTTGAGCTCTTCGAGCTTGATCTCGCCGGTCTCGGCGTTCTCGATGCGGTCGATCAGCTGCCGCAGGACGCGGAACGAGCTGGCCACGATGCCGCTGGCCATGCCGGAGTGCTGCGCAGACTCGAGCACGCGCACGGTGACGTTGAGGTGCAGCATCCCGCGCAGGCTGTTGACCAGCCACAACCGCTCGTAGTCGCTGCCGCCCGCGTCGAGGCAGACGACCAGCGTGACCTTGCCGAGGCGCGCCTTCAGGTGCTCCATGTACGCCGGGAGGTCCGGGCTGCCGGACTCCTCGGCGGTCTCCAGCAGGATCACCGCGCGAGCGTGCTCACCGCCTCCCGCGTGTACGGCCTGAAGCGCCGTCGTCGCCGCGTAGCCCGCGTAGCCGTCGTCGACCGCTCCGCGGCCGTACAGGCGGCCGTCGCGGATCACCGGCGTCCACGGGCCGAGGCCCTCGGACCAGCCACCGACGGGCGGCTGTTTGTCGAGGTGGCCGTACATGAGCACGGTGCCCTTGCCTTCGGCGCCCGGCGTGGCCGGGACGTCGACGAGCAGCACCGGGGTGCGGCCCTCGAGCTGGACGACCTCGAGGGTCGCGCCGGGGATCTCCCTGGCGGCGATCCACTCGCGGACGTGCTCGATGGCGGCCTTCAGGTGCCCGGTCGAGGCCCAGTCGGAATCGAACGCCGGGGACAGGGCGGGGATCTCCACCAGTCCGGACAGGCTCGGGAGGACGTCGTTGGTCCAGCCCGAAACCACGGTTTCACGTACGGTTTTCTGCTCCACAGGTTCATGTTAGTTGGCGAGCGCGCTTACGGACTCGCGCCGCCACAAAGAGGGCGCACCGCGTGAAGTCGTCCCGGCGACACCCAGGTTCTCGGCGGCACGCCTGCGAAAAAGCCTCGCGGTGGCACAGATCACACCGATGGCCGATAGTGGGGTGAGGAGGTGCGCGGAGCATCGCCGGACAGTGACCGGTTCGACCGAACGAGCAGGTCGCGCCGAGCGTGCCCACGCCGCCGTACCCCCTACTTTCGGCTGCCACATCATCGGGCTTCCTAGCGTTTCCCCTGATCAGCCCTTGTTTCTTAGCAACAAATCAGTATCCGGGGCTCACGGAAACCCCGACCTTCGTGCCAGGATGTCGGCGTGAACCGTCAACGCCGACGGTGACTGAGCGCTTCGGACCCGACGCGCTGGTCCCCGGCTGGTGAAGTCGCTGTGGCCGCCACAAGCGGCCAAGCGGCACCGACATCAAGGAGACAAGCGCATGCCGTCCCCCGAACAGTGGACGCACCCGGAGCCTGGAGCAGGTCCAGCCGCGATTGCGGCTCAACCCTCCCCCGAACAGGTGATCGCCGGTTTGCGAGCAACAAGTGAAGGTGGAGCTGAGCTGACTCAGCTGCTCACCCCCGAAGGCGAGCGGGTGCCCTCGCCGCAGTTCGACAAGTACGTCGAGGACGTCGACTACGAAGCACTGCGCGCGCTCTACCGCGACATGGTGCTCGTCCGCCGCGCGGACCGTGAGGCCAACGCGATGCAGCGCCAGGGCCAGCTCGGGATCTGGGTCCCGCTGCTGGGCCAGGAGGCGGCGCAGATCGGCTCCGGCCGCGCGATGAAGCCGAACGACATGGCATTCCCCAGCTACCGCGAGCACGGCGTCGCCTACGCGCGCGGCGTGGACCTCAAGGAGGTCCTTGGCATCTTCCGGTGCACCGACCACGGCGGCTGGGACTACAAGAAGCACGGCTTCCACCCGTACACGATCGTCATCGGCAACCAGGTGCTCAACGCCGCCGGGTACGCGATGGGCCAGAAGTTCGAGGGCAAGGTCGGTGACGACGACGGCGAGGCCACGGTCGTCTACTTCGGCGACGGCGCGACGAGCCAGGGCGACGTCCACGAGGGCTTCGTCTGGGGCGCGGTCTACGACGCCCCGCTCGTGTTCTTCTGCCAGAACAACCAGTGGGCCATCTCCGAGCCGACCGAACGCCAGTCCCGCCTGCCGCTCTACCAGCGCGCCCGCGGTTACGGCTTCCCCGGCATCCGCGTCGACGGCAACGACGTACTCGCCTGCCTCGCGGTCACCCGCTGGGCCCTGGAGGAGTGCCGCCACGGCAACGGCCCGGTGCTGATCGAGGCGTTCACCTACCGGATGGACGCCCACACCACCACCGACGATCCCTCACGCTACCGGCTCTCCGACGAGCTGGAGGAGTGGAAGCTGAAGGACCCGATCGAGCGCGTCCGGGCGTACCTCGCCCGCAACGGCGGGGCCGATCACGACTTCTTCGACCAGGTGCAGGCCGACTCCGACGCGTTCGCCGCGGAGCTGCGCGACTACTGCTTCAACATGCCTGAACCGCCTCCCGAGCGGATCTTCGCGAACGTCTACGCCGAGAACTCCCCGGTCCTGGACGCGCAGCGCGAAGAGTTCCTTTCCTACCTCGACGGTTTTGCTTCCGAAGAGTCGCTTGCGGGCTCGAGCAAGGACACAGCGGGTGAGCTCCGATGAACCATGACACGCAGAAACTGACCATCGGCAAGGCCATCAACCTCGGCCTGCGCCGCGCCATGGAAGAGGACCCCAAGGTCCTCATGATGGGTGAGGACGTCGGCAAGCTCGGCGGCGTCTTCCGCATCACCGACGGCCTGCAGAAGGACTTCGGCGAGCAGCGCGTGCTCGACACGCCGCTGGCGGAGTCCGGCATCATCGGCACCGCGGTCGGCCTTGCCGTGCGCGGGTTCCGGCCGGTGTGCGAGATCCAGTTCGAGGGCTTCATCTTCCCCGGCTTCGACCAGATCGTCAGCCAGCTGGCGAAACTGCACTACCGCACCCAGGGCAAGATCAAGATGCCCGTCGTGATCCGGGTGCCGTTCGGCGGCGGGATCGGCGCGGTCGAGCACCACTCGGAGTCGCCAGAGTCCCTGTTCGCGCACGTCCCCGGCCTGAAGGTCGTCGCGGTGTCCAACGCCGTCGACGCCTACTGGGGCATCCAGCAGGCCATCAAGTCGAACGACCCGATCCTGTTCTTCGAGCCGAAGCGGCTGTACCACTCCGGCGCGCTGAAGGCCGAAGTCGACACCGCGGCCACGGTGCCGTCGATCTTCAGCTCGCAGGTGGTCCGCCAGGGCACGACGGCCACGGTCGTCGCGTACGGCCCGTCGGTGAAGGTCGCCATGGATGCGGCGGCCGCCGCGTCGGACGAGGGCAAGGAGCTCGAGGTCATCGACCTCCGCACGCTCTCGCCGCTGGACCTCGGCCCGGTGTTCGAGTCGGTCCGCAAGACCGGACGGCTGATCGCGATCAGCGAGGCGCCGTCGGAGTCGTCGCTGACCTCGGAAATCGCCGCGCGCGTGCAGCAGGAATGCTTCTACTCGCTCGAAGCCCCCGTGCTGCGGGTGACCGGTTTCGACACGCCGTACCCGCCCGCCAAGCTAGAGGAGCACTACCTCCCCGACCTTGACCGCGTGCTGCACGCCGTCGACCGCTCGCTGGGCTGGTGAGGGAAACCGATGCCTGAGTTCAAACAGTTCCCCCTGTCCGACACGGCCGAGGGGCTGACCGAGGCCGACATCATCGCCTGGCAGGTCAAGGTCGGCGACACGGTGACGGTCAACCAGATCGTCGTCGAGATCGAGACCGCCAAGGCGGCCGTCGAACTGCCCATCCCGTGGGCGGGTGTGGTCACCGAGCTGCACGTCGAGCCCGGTCAGACGGTCGAGGTCGGCACGCCGATCCTCACGATGGACGTCGACCCTGGTGGCGCCGCGGCACCGGCTGCCGCTGTCGCACCCGCCGCGCCCGAGGAAGAGGAGATGAAGCCTCTCGTCGGGTACGGCTCGAAGACGGTCGTCACGCAGCGGCGGGCGCGCAAGACCAACGGCGCTCCGGCACCCGCGCCGGTCGCGGTGGCACCGGCTCCCGTTGCTCCGGCGCCCGTTGCCGCGGCTCCCGTCACCCCGGCGCCGGTTCCCGTGGCGCCGAAGGGCGGGTACGTGCCCCTGGCGAAGCCCCCGGTGCGCAAGCTCGCCAAGGAGCTCGGCGTCGACCTGCACGCGCTGACCGGCACGGCCAACGGCGGCGTGATCACCCGCGACGACGTCCACCAAGCCGCGAACGGCACGCCCGTCGAAGCCGCGGCAGTGTCCACTGTGGACCCGTCGACGCGTGAACGGCGCGTCAAGATCAAGGGCGTCCGCAAGGCGACGGCCGCCGCGATGGTGCAGAGCGCGTACACCGCTCCGCACGTCACGGAGTTCCTGACCATCGACGTCACGCCGATGATGGAGCTGCGGGAGCGGCTGAAGAAGAACCGCGCGTTCGCAGGCCTGAAGCTGACTCCGCTCGCTTTCGCGGCGAAGGCGGTCTGCATGGCAGTGAAGCGGACTCCGGACATCAACGCCGTCTGGGACGAGGCCGCGCAGGAGATCGTCTTCAAGGACTACGTGCACCTCGGGATCGCCGCGGCCACCCCGCGCGGGCTCGTCGTGCCCAAGGTCCGCGACGCCGACGCGATGTCGCTGACGGAGCTCGCCGCCGCACTGGGCGAGCTCACGGACGTCGCGCGGTCGGGCAAGACGACCCCGGAGGCGATGTCGAACGGGACGTTCACCATCACCAACGTCGGCGTCTTCGGCGTCGACACCGGGACGCCGATCATCAACCCCGGCGAGTCCGCGATCCTGTGCCTCGGCGCGATCAAGGACACGCCGTGGGTGGTCGACGGGGAGATCAAGGTCCGCAAGGTCCTGCAGCTCTCGCTGAGCTTCGACCACCGCGTGGTCGACGGGCAGCAGGGCTCGGAGTTCCTCGCGGACGTCGGCGCGCTGCTCGCCGACCCCGCTATGGCGATGACCTACTAGTGACTCGTGAGTGTTGCGGCCGATTCTCACCCGGCCGCAACACTCACGAGCTGGCAAACCCGCTGTCGCGCAGGCAAAGGAAGAAGTACCCGTCGAAGCCCGCCCCGCGACTCGGGTCCCCCTCTCCACCGCACATCGCCCACTGGTGACGGACACCGTGGCCGCCGTCGGCTTCGTGCTCGTCTCCCGGGGCTTCGCCGAAGCGCAACAGGTTTCCCGCGTCCGTGAGGAATTTGGCCAACTGCCGTTGTTTGACCACCCTGGCCGGCGGCGGTTTGCCCGCCAGCCAGAACGATCCGGTGAAACCGGAGAGTTCGACCGGCGACACCCCCGAGAGCCCGGCGGTGACGGCCACGTTGCCGACCACGTTGTCGACCACATTGTCGACCACGCTCACGGAGACCGCGTTCGCGGTGCCCGGTGAATTCAGCGCCACGCCCGAACCGGCCGTCAACTCCGAAGACGCCGGCCGCACGGCGAGTGTGGTCGGCAGCGGCGGGTAGGTCCGGCGGTCCTGCGGCCGCGCGGGGTCGGGCGGTAGCCGGAACGCCCAAGCGTAGATCGAGTCAGGTGTGCGGCCGGACCAGAAATCGGTCCCGCCGGGACGGCACCACACCGTCGGCGGCGGGTTCTTCCGAGGATCCTTGTCCCGCTTCGCCAGCTCGTCACGCCACCGGGCGTCCACCGCGGTGGCGAGGCCGAGCATCCGATCGAGCTGCAGCGCGCCGGTCATCCGCAGTGTCCTGGTCCGGTCCTGATCGAACCACTCCGTCACCACCCGAGGGTTGTCCGACAGCTGTTTCGTCCCGTTTCCGTCGAAGAGGTACAACTCCGAGCAACGCCGCCGGACGGCCGGGGAGAGCCAGGCCTTCAGCGCGCCGTCGCCGCCGTGGCTGTAACCGGCGATCCCCATCCTGCCCAGGGTGGCGCCCAGCTTGTTGCCCGCCGCGACGATGCCGAGCGAGTAGGCCGCCAGCACGAGACTCTCCAGCAGACCGGGCAGCTTCGGCGTCTGCGCTGCCCCGTAGTCGCCGCCGCTGGGCCATGGCATGGCCAGCAGGACCCGCTTGCCACTGCGGGCGAGCTGGCCTTCCAGCCCCACGTTGGGAAACCGATCCCACAACGGGATCACCGGTTCCGCGGGCAGCCGGGCGAAGAACGGGGCGAACACCGGCGGGTCGATCAGGTACCGGCCGAGGAAACCCGCGACCGGCGTCTTCTCCACCGCGCTGTACGTGGTGTCGACGCTGGGCCGGAAGAACGTGAGCACGTCGAGCGTCCTCGCGGTGAGGGCGCCGACGCCCGGTACGGACGGCTGCTGCGGACGAGGGAGCAGTGGGTTCGACGGCTGGGTCGCCGCGGCCGGCGGCACGACCACGAACCACGTCTTCGGCACCGGCGCCCTCGTGAGCTCGAAGGCGTAGGTCAGGCATCCGTGGTGCGGGTTTCTCGCGTCCGGGTTGCGGGGATCGGTCAGATGCGGCTGCTGGTACTCCGACTGGGCGCTGCTCAGTCCCGCGATCACCCTGGTCATGTCCACGAAGGTCAGGTCCAGCCGCAGCTCGATGTTCCCGGCGACCGGCGCGGGGACGGCGGTGAGCCGCGGATGCAGCCGGTCGGTCCAGCGCACCGCTCCGTTGGTCGCCGCCCACTGGGGTTTCCAGACGCCGCTCACCAGCGTGAACGCCTGCACGACCTGTTCGGCCACGGTGGCGCCGTCCGGGGTCGTCACTTCGACGGTGACCGTGAACTCGACGGCGCCCGGCGGCAGGGCGACCGTGAAGAAGTCGCCAGCCGTCCGGCCGCCGGGCAGGTCGGCCGTCGCCTTCACCCGGGTTCTGAACGCGTTGTCGGTGTCCGGCCGGTGCAGCCGGATCCTCAGGTCCGGCATCCCTAACGCTGCTGACCGGTCTTGGGGTCGTAGGTGACCTCCACCGCGACGATCTGGTCCGTGGGCAGGACTTCGACCCACTGGTCGAAGATCTGGAACGGATCGGCGGGGCGGAAACCGCCCGGCAGCGGGTCGAAGCCGGTCTCGAACACCTTCTCGGTGGCCAGCGTGTTCGCGATGGTGGTGTTCGCCGCCTGGAGCTTCGCCGCGACCAGGTCCAGCACCTGGCCGATCGTCTTGCCCTGATACTCCGCCGGGTCGCCGGGCTGCACGGTGTAGGGCTGGTCGAGCGCGGCTTCGCCCTCGACCCCGGCCTTTTTGAGCCAAGCCAGCGCGTCCAGCTCGTGCCCCGGCCTGATCGGCAGCACCACCTTCACCCAGGCGGCGTTGAGGAACTCGTTGCGCCGCTCGTCGCCGTCGGTCTGGATGAGCCAGCCCAGCGAGCTGCCCGACGGCGCGGGCTGGGTGTCCTCGGTGATCAGGTAGTTGACCCGGTACTCCGGCACGTTCCCCTCGTCGGTGTTGGTCCGCACCGCGTTCTCGACGCCGGTGTGGGAGTACCAGCTGACGACGGTCTCGCCCTGGAGCGGATCGTTGAGCGTCGTGTCCACATCGGACGCGCCCCAGACCGGGGACGGGGCGGGGTAGCGGCCGCGGGTGTTCTTGTCCGGCAACACGGACAGGTTGTCGGGGCGCCAGTAGTCCGGTGCGACGAAGTACAGCATCTGGTCGATGTCGAAGATCTGCCGGATCAGTTCCGCCCCGAGGTGCGGGTCGGCCTCGAACAGCTGGATCCGCTTGATGAGGTCGGCGAACACGACCTGCCGCTCCTCGGCGCGCAGGTCCTCGGCCTTACGGGTGCGCGTCTTGCTGACCAGGCCGAGCCGGTCGTGCACGGCGGCGGCGTAGGCCTTGCGCTCGATCTCGGCGACGTTCGCCTTGTACTCGACGAGCGCCTTTTCGTACGCCGCCTGCGCCGGGTTGGCGCCGGAGGGCTCCCAGTTGAGCGTCACGGTCAGCGCGATCGAGGCGCCGCCGCCGAAGTGCACCTGGTCGACGAGCACCTTGAAGGTGCCGATGTCCGCGCGTTCGACGGTCCAGTTGCTGCTGGGCGCGATGAAGGTCGCGTCCGCGCCGCTCGTGGTCTTGGCCGAGGTCAGGTAGATCTCCGAGCGCAGGACGTAGCCCGGCGCGGGCGGCGAGGCGCTGAAGTGCCCGTCCGCGCGGATGTGGTCGTCGTTGTTGTCGCTGCTCATCTCGTCGGAGTTCGGGTCCGACCGGGTGTAGTTGAAGTCGTTGTGCGGCGCGTTCGTGGTCCCCGGGTACTGCCGGATCGGGAAGGTGCCGGTGAACGTGGTCTGCATGCGCTGCAACGGTTCCGGCGCCTCCGGCCGGTGCAGGGACGACACGTCCGGCGCGGGCACCACGTGCACCATCTCGCCGAGGCCGAGCTTGCGCCCCGGCGCGTCACCCGACACTCCCGGCGTGGTGGTCCCGGCGCCGAGGAACACCTGCCAGCTCAGCTGGCTGCCCAGGTGCTGCAGCTGGACGCCGACTTTGCGCATCTTGCGGCGCAGCTCGTAGTTGACGAGTTTGTCGGTGGTGTTCTGGACGACGTAGCGGCGGCTTGAGGTGTCGGTCTGCTCGGTCACGGTCCGGAAGGTGGTCTTGAAGTTGCGGACGATCTCGCTGCTGACCTTCGAGCTCTGCGTGCGGGAGTGCTTGTGCGTCTGCTCGGAGGACTTCTTCGTGGTGGACTCGTTGTTGAAGGTGGCGCTGACATCGCCGTGGTAGATCCCGGCGAAGTTCGCCCCCGCGCTCGCGCTGGCCCCGAGCTTGGTGTCGTTGGCGTTCTCCTCCTTGATCGCGTCGGCGACGTCCGTCTGGTCGGTGAGCGACTCCTCCGACTTGCGCGTGACCTGCTCGGACTGCTCGGCGGTCTGCTCGGTCAGCGTCCGCCGGGTGCTGGTCTCGATGACCTCGACGGTGCCGCCGGGACTGAGCCACAGGTGCCCGGCCGGGGCGCCGAGGAACGTGTCGAACTCGAAGAAGTACTGCCGGAACAGGTCGACCAGGCCGATGGGGGAGAGCACGCCGGCGGTCGGCGGGACGGCGTCGAAGGTGGCGAGAGCGGCGCCGGTGCGCTGAGTGTTCTGCGCGCCCTGCCAGCCCGCGAGCGGCTGGTAGACGCCGAAGACCTCGCTGGCGTAGGGGAGCGTGCCGGTGAAGTCGGCCAGTGGCCGTCCGGTGAACACCCGCTGGTTCGACGAGGGCGCGGGCAGGGTCTGCACGTTGTTCACCGGGCCGTTGGCGGTCCCGGCGAACGGCAGCACCGTCCACGGCCTGCCGGTGGCGCCGCTGACCAGGAACACCTCGCGGTCGGCCTGGCCGGCGGGCGCGACGAACGAGATCGTCTGCGTGCCGGTCGCCGGGGCGCTGAGCACCTTGCCGACGTACTGGCGGCTGATGCTCGCGTCGTGTTCGAGGAAGGCGCCGCCGAGCGAGGCGACGTCCGGGAAGCGGCGCGGATCCTGCACGTCGACGTCGGCCGGGATGGCGAGGGCCAGTCGCTGACTGGTCAGCAGGTCGGTCGGCGAGGAGGGCTGCACGGTGTAGGTCCAGACCTGGTACGCGGCGTTCGGGCCGCTGGTCGCCAGCGGCACCCGTCCGGTGAAAGTCACTGTCAACGACACTTGATCGCCCCTCGCTCGAACGGGTGAAACCCCGAGACCCCAGCATCGGCGAGCGGGCGGGCGTGCGGCACGAGCCAGCAGGAGGACGAACGGGCGGACCCGACCTCACCATCGGGCAGGCGGACGCCGGAAATCCAGTTGACGGAGTGAGCGCTCACTCCGCATACTGGAGGTCATGACACCACCTATCCCGACCCGGCGAAGAGCACCGGGAATGAGCCCAGAGAACCGGCGGCGGTCGATCATCGCCGCGGTCCTGCCACTGGTGATCGACCATGGCACCGCGGTCACCACCAACCAGATCGCCCGCGCCGCCGGTATCGGCGAGGGCACCATCTTCCGCGCGTTCAAGGACAAGGAAGAGCTGTTCGACGCCTGCGTGCACGAAGCGCTCAAGCCCGACAGCGCGCTCGACGCGATCGCCGAAATCCCCATCGACCAGCCACTCGATGCCCGCCTCAACGAAGCCGCCGAAGCTCTCGGCGCCCACCTGGAGCGCATGGGCGCGGTGCTGGGCGCCATGCACGCGGGCGGCAAGCCGCGCCACCGCGACCCCGAGCACCGCGGCAAGGGCCTCCGCGGTGGCCGCCGCGAGTCGATGACCGCCATGCGCGGCGCGATCACCGAGCTCTTCGAGCCGGAAAAGGAGCACCTCCGCGTCCCGGCCGAGCAGCTCGCGTCGCTGTTCCTGGCGCTGCTGTTCACCCGGACCCGTTTCGACCCCGAGGACGGCGGCGCGACCACCGGCCAGGTCGTCGACATCTTCCTCAACGGCGCACTGGAGGCCAAGTGATCGGCGGTGGGGGCGGTCTCGAATTCATGATGCGCCGAGGCCGGGGCCGCGCGCCCTCGACAGTGCCCGACAGCGGCCTCACCGGCCCTGTCGACATCCCGGAACCCAAGCCGGAGGAGCAGCCGAAGGACCTGCGCTCGCGGTTCCAGCGGCTACGCCAATCGATCGCCGGCACGGTCCGCGGCCTGCCCAAGGTCGCCAAGCTGACCTGGCAGGCGAGCCCGCTCCTGACGATCACGATCGCGCTGGTCACGCTCGTTTCCGGCCTCCTGCCGACGGTCACCGCGTACATCGCGAAGCTGCTGATCGACTCGGTGGTCGCGGCGATCCAGGGCCACGGCACGAAGGGCGCGATCGTCGGGGTGGCGGCGTTCCAGTTCGGGATCCTGGCGCTGACCTCGATCGCGAGCGCGCTGACGTCGATCAGCCAGACGCTGCTGCAGGAGAAGATGACGCTGACCATCCGCCACCAGGTGATGGACCACGCGAGCAAACTGCACCTGTCGTACTTCGAGGGTTCGGCGTCCTACGACATGCTGCGCCAGGCCGCCCAGGAGGCGCCGACCCGGCCGCTGTCGATGATGACCTCCGCGCTGGGCCTGGTCAGGACGTCGATCACGTTCGGCAGCATGATCGCGCTGCTGGTGTCGATCAGCCCGCTGCTGGCGCTGGTCGCGCTGCTGGCACCGATCCCGGCGTTCATCTCGCAGTCGAAGTACGGCGCCCGCGCGTTCTGGCTGACGTTCCGGATGTCACCGATCAAGCGGCGGATGGACTACCTGTCCTCCCTGGTCACCACCGACACCTACGCCAAGGAGACGAAGCTGTTCGGGCTCGGCCCGTACTTCGTCGACCGCTTCCGGCGGCTCGGGCTGGTTTCCTATGAGCGGCAACGGAAGCTGACCCGCAACCGCAACCTCAGCTCGACGGCCTGGGGCCTGCTGAGCACCGCGGTCGGCTCCGGGATCGCGCTCTACATCGCATTGGAGGCCGTCGGCGGGCGGCTCACCCTGGGCGACCTGGCGCTGTACACGGCCGCGGCGACGTCGGTCCAGGCATCGGTTTCGGGCCTGTTCACGGCGTTCTCGGGGATGTACGAGAACAACCTCTACCTGGACAACCTGTACCGCTTCCTCGACACCGAGCCGGAGATCGTCGCCCCGCCGGAGCCGAAGCCGATACCGTCCACAGTGGAGGGACACATCGAGTTCGACGAGGTGTCGTTCAGTTACCCCGGCGCGGCGGAACCGGCACTGGACGCGGTGAGTTTCGAGATCATGCCGGGCGAGACGGTGGCCGTGGTCGGCCGCAACGGCGCCGGCAAGTCGACGCTGTTCAAGCTGCTCTGCCGCCTCTACGACCCGACCGGCGGCCGCATCCTGCTCGACGGCGTCGACATCCGCGAGTACGACCCGGACGAGCTGCGCCGCCAGATCGGCGCGATGTTCCAGGACTACGTGACGTACCAGGCGACGGCGGCGGAGAACATCGGCCTCGGCGACCTCGACCGCCTCGAGGACCGGCCCCACATCGAGGAGTCCGCGAAACGCGCGGGCGCCGCCGAGCGGATCGAGCGGCTGCCCAACGGCTATGACAGCCCATTGGGCCGCTGGTTCGACCAGGGCGTCAGCCTCTCCGGCGGCGAGTGGCAGAAAATAGCCCTGGCCAGGGCATTCCTGCGCGAAACCCCGATCCTCGTCCTCGACGAGCCGACCTCGGCCCTGGACGCCCAGGCCGAGCACGACCTGTTCTCACGCCTGCGCGAACTGTCCTCGGGCCGCACGACGCTGTACATCTCGCACCGGTTCTCGACGGTCCGCCAGGCCGAGCGAATCCTCCTGCTGGAGCACGGCAAGGTGGCCGAGTACGGCACGCACGAGGAACTGATGGCGGCCAAGGCGGGCTACGCGGACCTCTTCACCCTCCAAGCCGCGGCCTACCTCGACGAGGTGGCCTTCAGGGACAGTCGAGGTGTCGGCCCGGGAGCAAAACGGACGTCTCGCACGTTGTCCAGGGTATGGCTGTCGCGTTCCTGCTCTATGTCATCGCCGAGGTCGCCGCCGTCTGGGCGGTCGGCTCCGCCGTGGGCGTGCTCGCCACGATCGGGCTCCTCCTGGCGGGCGCCATCTTCGGCTCCTGGCTCGCCCGCCGCGAAGGCGGCAAGGCCATGCGCGCGTTCGTCGAGACGGCACGCGCCGGCCGCAACACGGAGAAGGAGATCTCCGACGGCATGCTCATCGCCCTCGGCGGCGTCCTGATCCTGCTGCCCGGCTTCGTGAGCGACGTCCTCGGCCTGCTCTTCCTCCTCCCGCCCACCCGCGCGGTCGCCCGCAAGCTGTGGCTCAAGCGCATGGAGAAGCGCGCGGTCATGTACGCCAACCGCGCCCGAGGCCCGGTCATGGTGGTGGACAGCGAGGTCGTCTCGGAGGACCGCCCGGTGAAGCAGCACCCGATCATCGAAGGCTGACAAATCCTGTCGGTGGCTCCCCGTACCATCGGGATCACCGAGAGGAAGGTAGCTGGCCGTGTCAGATCCGGATTTCCAGCCGTTCGCGCACCTGAACGCGCCCAATTCCGCCCTGTACCGGCTGGTCATGAAGACGTTCGTCCAGGCAAAGCGCAGGTTCACCGTGCACCTGCGGCCGGAGGACGTGCACGAAAAGCTCACCACGGTTGAGTTGCCGGAGATCGCGAAGGCGCTGGCCAACCTCGTCGACTGGGGCAACCTGCGAGACGATCCCGACACCAGCCGCGTCACCACCGTCGAAGACTTCCACCGCGCCCGGTTCCTGTATCAGCTCACCGATCGGGGCGAGGCCGCCGAGTCGGCGCTCACGGCTTACGACGAGGCGCTCGGCAGGCGAGGCGCGCTGCAGGGGGTCGCCCTTTCGGACATCGCCACCCAGCTACAGGTGCTGCTCGAGCTCGCCGGTCAAGCCGCACCCGACCCGGCCAAGGTGCACCTCGCGCTGCGCGGCCTGGTCAGCAGGTTCACCGATCTCGCAGGCAACGCACAGGCGTTCATGGGTTCGCTGCAGCGCACGATCGACCTGCACGACGCCGATGCGGACGCCTTTCGCGCGTACAAGGATCGGCTGATCGACTATCTGGAACGGTTCATCAGGGACCTGGTCGGCACCGGCGGGAAGATCGCGACACTGATCGACGGGATCGAGAGCCTCGGTGTCCATGCCCTGCTGGACATCGCGGCCTGGCGCGAGGCGGAGGACGCGGCACCGGGGCAGGGCGAAGGTGCGGACGATCCGCGCCGAAGCGAGTTCGAACGCGTCCGGCCGCTCTGGCAGGACCGTTGGCAGGGCGTGCGCGCCTGGTTCGTCAGCGAGCAACATCACCCCAGCCAGGCGAAGTTGCTGCGCTCACAGGCGCGTGCCGCGATTCCGCAGTTGCTCCAGGTCGTGGCCGCGCTCAACGAGCGCCGCGCGGGCCGGTCCGACCGCTCCGCGGACTTCCGCAGCCTCGCCAAGTGGTTCGCACAGGCGCCGGACGAGGCCTCCCTGCACCAGCTGTGGCGGTCGGCCTTCGGTTTGTCCGCGTCCCGCCACCTGACGGTGGACGGTGAGACGCTCGAAACCCGCGCGGAGCACCCCGTCCCGCCGAGCACGCCGTGGGCGGACGCGCCACCATTGGAGATCAGCCCGCGGCTGCGCAAGACGGGAAGCTACGAGCGTCGCGGCAAGCCGAACCGCGTGGTCGATCGCAGCGAACAGCGCCGTTACCTGGCCGAGTTGGCCACCCGGGAAGCCACCGAGACAGCCGACGCGCGCGCCGCCTTGGTCACTTCACATCCGACCAGGCTCACCGATCTCGGTCTGCTCGAACCGGCCGCGTTCCGGCTCTTCCTCGCCCTGCTGGGTGACGCGCTGGCAGCGAAAACTCCGGGAACACGGACGGTCGAGACCACCACCTCGGACGGCAGCATGGCCATCCGGCTGACAGCCCTGGACGGGGCCGGAATCGCGGAGATCCCGACACCGGGCGGGGTGTTCCGCGGGCCGGACCACCTGGTGGAGATCGTGGACCTGACCGTCGACGGGCTCGAGGAGCGCACGGCGTGAGTTCCCTCGGCGACGCACTGAGCGCCTCGCGCACCGACGAGTTCCGCCGGGCCGCGCGGGCGCTGCTCCGACGTCCGATCGTGCGCGCGGCCGGGCCGGACACCGACGAGTTCACGGTGGTCCGCAGGCACGCGAGCGAACTTCGTGCCTGGTTCGATCGCAACACCGGCTGGCGCCTGCTGGTCGACAGTGAAGTCGCCAGGCTGGTCAAGACCACGGCAAGCGTCGAAGACCACACGCATCCGGCCAGGGACGTCCGTTCACGACAGCCGTTCGGCCGTCGCCGGTATGTACTGACCTGCCTCGCGCTCGCGGTGCTGGAGCGTGCTGACGCGCAGATCACCCTGGGCAGGCTCGCCGAACTGGTGGTGCTCGGCGCGTCCGACCCGGACCTGGTCGACGCCGGGGTCACGTTCACCCTGCAGGGGCGCGAAGAGCGCGGCGACCTGGTCGCGGTGGTCCGGTTGCTGCTCGACCTCGGCGTGCTGAGCCGGGTGGCGGGCGATGAGGACGCCTTCGTCAAAGACACCGGAGACGTGCTCTACGACGTGGAGCGCCGGGTGCTCGCGGCGCTACTGGCCGCTCCGCGCGGGCCGTCCACAGTGCGGGAGACGGGGTTCGAGCAGCGCCTGTCCGCGCTGACCTACGAGCTCCCGCCCACCACCGACGACCTGCGCAACCAGCGGATGCGGCACCACCTCACCCGTCGCCTGCTCGACGAGCCGGTGCTCTACTTCGACGAGCTGACCGAGGCAGAGAACGCGTACATGACCAGCCAGCGCGCGGCCATTGCCTCGCGAATCACCGAGCTGACCGGCTTGATCGCCGAGGTACGCGCGGAGGGCATCGCGATGGTCGACCCGTTCGACGACCTCACCGACGTCCGAATGCCGGAAACCGGCACAGAAGGCCACGTGACGCTGCTGCTCGCCGAGTACTTGACGACCATCGGAGGCCGCGCGGCGCCGGTCATCGAGCTGCACGGCAAGGTCCGCGAGTACGCCGCCGAGAACCGGACGTACTGGCGGCGCAGTTCCATCGATCCCGGGGCCGAGATCGAGCTGACGGCTGTCGCGCTGACGCGGCTGGAAGCGCTTCGGCTGATCTGCCGGACCGCCGATTCCGTCACCGCCCGCCCGGCGCTGTCGCGGTACGCGCTGGCCGCACCGACCATCCAGGAACCCAAGGACCGGCGATGACCCGCAAGCAGCCCGAACCCGTACTCGAACGCTGGCAGCCGTTGCGAGCCGGGCTGATCGACCTCTTCTACTACGACTCCGAAGAGTTCTGGTTCCGCGACGGGCGGCTGCTGCTGCGCGGCAACAACGGCACCGGCAAGTCCAAGGTGCTCGCGCTGACCCTGCCGTTCCTGCTCGACGGCGACCTGTCGCCCCACCGCGTAGAACCGGACGCCGACCCGAAGAAGAAAATGGAGTGGAACCTCCTGCTCGGCGGCGCTCACCCGTACCCCGAGCGCCTCGGCTACACCTGGCTGGAGTTCGGCCGCGTCGACGAGCACGGCGAGTCCCACTTCAGGACGCTCGGCTGTGGACTGAAAGCCGTGTCCGGCAAAGGAATCGCCCGGCATTGGTTCTTTGTCACGGAGCAACGCGTGGGCACCGAACTGAGGCTCGTCGACGCGACCGGGCTGGCACTGACCAAGGATCGGCTCGGCGACGCGCTGGGCGAGCACGGCACGGTCTACGAGCGCGCGCGGAACTACCGTCGCGCCGTCGACGAGGCCCTGTTCGGCTTCGGTGAGCAACGCTACGGCGCGCTGGTGGACCTGCTGATCCAGCTGCGGCAGCCGCAGTTGTCCAAGCGCCCCAGCGAAAAGGCACTGTCCGCAGCGCTCACCGAGTCGCTACCCCCACTGGACCAGGCCGTCGTCGCGGACGTCGCCGAGGCCTTCCGCAGCCTGGAGGAGGATCGCGAGTCGCTGGCCTCGATGACCGAAGCGCACAACGCGGCGACGTCGTTCCTCGGCCACTACCGCCGCTACGCGCGGATCGCCTCCCGTCGGCGCGCCGCCCAACCGCGTGAAGCGCAGGCGGCCTATCGCCGAGTCGGCGAGCAGCTGACCGCGGCCGAAGGCGACTACCGCAAGGCGGAAGCCGACCTCGACGCCGCCAAGATCCTGCTCGACAACCTGACCACGGCACGAAAACGCTTACAGGCCAAGGAAGAAGCCCTGCGCGCCAGCCCGGAGATGCGCAGCGCGCACGAACTGGAGCGCGCGGCGAAGGACGCCCGCCGACTCGCCGAGGACGCGAAGCGCCTCATCACCGGGCGCGACCGCGCCGCGGTGAGACTGACGACCCGCCGCGAGCGGCACGGGCTGGCCGCCGGACGGCTGGAGTCGGCACGCGTGGCTCTGGACTCCGCTCGCACCGAAGCCAACTCGGCCGCCGAGACGGCGCGGATCGGCGGTCAGCACGCCGAGCGGATCGACGCGGCGGTGCCCACGAACCCGGATCTGGTCGCGCTGCGGCGGGAGGCGGAGCAACTCGTCGTCCGCCAGCAGCGTGCTATCGAGCAGGTCGCGGCGCTGATCCGTGCCCTCGAAAAGGCGGCCCGCGAGCTGGCCGAGGCCCGCCGAAAGGTCACCGAACTCGATACTGAGGCAGCCGATCTGGCCGAGCGCCGGACGGACGCGGAAGCCGGGGTCACCGCGCGCGGCGCCGAACTGGTGACGGCCGTGCGCGGCCATCTGGACGCGGCCACCGAACTACGGCTGACCGACCCGGCCGCCACGCTGGCCGAGCTGGAACTGTGGGTCGAGACGCTCGACGGCCCGAATCCGTCAGCGGCCGAGGCCGGGGTGGCCGGGCAGAGCGCCGCCGCGAACCTCGCCCGCGCTGACGCCGCCCTGGAGGCCAAGGAACTCACCGGCCGCCATCGCGTCGAGGAGCTGACTGAGGAAATCCGTCGACTTGAGCGCGGCGAAGACAATGTCCCACCGACACCCCACACCAGGCAGAACGTCGATCGGACGGGCCGCGCGGGCGCTCCGCTGTGGCAGCTCGTGGACTTCGCCGCCGCGCTCGATCCGGCCGAGCGGGCGGGGCTGGAGGCCGCGCTCGAAGGCGCGGGCATCCTCGACGCGTGGGTGACTCCGGCGGGCGAGTTGCTGGCACCGGACACCGAGGAAGTGGTGCTCAGTCCCCGTGGCCGGGTCGCAGGCACCGACCTCGGCACCGCGCTGCTTCCCGCGGTCGACCGGGAAAACCGCCAGGCCGCGACCGTCTCCGACGAAACCGTCGCCGGGCTGCTCGCCTCGATCGGCTTCGGTGAAGACGGAGACACGTGGGTGCGCGCCGACGGCTCGTACCGGATCGGCGTCCTCACTGGCTCGTGGCACAAGCCAGCCGCGCAGTACATCGGACGAGGGGCGCGGGAAGCCGCCCGGCGCGCACGGTTGGCCACGCTGGGCATCGAACTGTCCACAGTGGAATCCGAGCTCGTCGAGCTGACCGACTCCCGGCAACAGCTGCGTGAACGCCAGACCACGCTGGCCGCTGAGGTGGCCGATCTCCCACCGGACACCGTCCTGCGCGACGCACACGCCGAGGTGAAAAGGCTCGCCGGGGAACTTCAGCGCCTCGTCGCCAAGCAGGCGAACGCCGCGACGGCTGTGGTCGGCGCCACCGAGAAAGCCGACGACGCGCGGGGCACGCTCGACGAGGCCGCCGGAGACGCCGGACTTCCCGCGACCGAGACCGAATTGTCCGAAGTGGAGAGTGGGGTCAGCGCCTACCGGGTCGCGCTCGCCGGGCTCTGGCCCGCGGTCGGCTCGATCTCCGAGGCGGCCCGCGAAGCGGAACAGGCCGCCGAGGAGCGCGAAGAAGCCGAAGCCGACTTGGCCGAGTTGTCAGACCGGGCAGGCCATGCCGAGCAGGAGGCCGCAGGCGCCGCCGAGAAGCACCAGACGTTGCGAGACACCGTCGGCGCAGCGGTCGCCGAGCTGGAGTCGCAGCTCGCGGAAGTGGCAGAAGGCTTACGCACCAACGAAATCCAACGCGACGACGGCGGCATCGAGCGGGACCGCGCGATCAACGCACGGGGCAGGGCGGAGGGTCGTCGCGAAACCCTGACCGACGAACTGACCGTCGTCACAGCCGAACGCGCCGCCGCGGCCGAGTCACTCCGGCGGTTCGCCACGACCGGCCTGCTCGCGGTGGCGCTGCCCGAGCTCGACGTCCCGGATCCGGGCGAACCATGGGCGCCGGATCCGACGGTGCGCCTCGCCAGGCGGATCAACGAAGAGCTCACGGAGGTCGCCGATGACGACAACGCCTGGGACCGCGTGCAGAAGCGAGTCAACGAGGAGCTCAAGACCCTGACCGACACGCTGTCCCGGCAAGGCAGCAGGGCGTCCGGCGAACTGTTCGAGGA